>JAVJVN010000009.1:300000-485369 GCA_040221055.1 Rhodothermales bacterium
GACATGGGCATTGAACGGCTCCAGCAGCCGGTACAGGGCGGCCCGGTTGGATACCGACCCGCCTGCACTGGGCGAAGACTGCCCGTTTCGGGCATAGCCCATTCCGTGGAGCGGTATGTGCGCGAACACGACGACTGTCAGCCCCGGTGCCACCCGACCGAGGTCGGCCTCCAGCCACACCAATTGATCGGCGTCCACATAGCCCATGTACGTGCGGTTGTTCCAGAACACATCGTCCAGGACGACATAGTGCACGTCTCCCCGGTCAAAGGAGTAGTAGCGCGGCCCGAAATGCCGTGAGAAGGTGTCGGTGGATGCCACATCCACGAATGCCGAGAAGTCCAGATCGTGGTTTCCGACCACCTGGAAAAACGGTATCCCCATGTCGGACACGGCTTTCTCATACTGCGGATACAGGGAGAGGTCGTCGAACATGATGTCCCCGCACGCCACCCCGAACACGTTTTCCATGCCGAGATCGCGAACCGTCTGGGCCACGTCCGGCACGGTCTCGGCATGCAGACGATCCATTTCGAACTGGTTCTGCGTCTGCGTATCGGCCAGCACCACGAACGCGTGGTCGGTGCCGGGCGCACGCGTCAATCGAAAGTCCAGACGCTGTTCGGGCGCAGACGTGATGGGTGCATGAAAGCGGGCCGTCCCGACATCCGAGACCGGGATCTGCCATCCAGCTGGCACACCCATGAATACGAACGGCTGGCGCGATGTGGTTACCATTGAATACCGTCCATCGGCGTCCGTCTCCACGATCTGGAGTCCGTCCGAGACAGCAACGCCCGGTACGCCGCGGCGTCCGTCCGTGACATGTCCGCGAATGCGTATGGTTTGCGGGCTCAGGACACGCGCGAGGGCGGTCGGGGCCGTTGCCGCCATCGCGGCAAACACGGACGTTCTGGCAAGGAAGGCGCGGCGATCAATAACAGCCATGGGTATTTTCTTTCAGTTCGTGGACAGGGAACATACGAGGCCGGATATTACCGCAGATTAAACAAGTCGCGCTCATGTCCATTCCTTCCCAGACCAAGCCTCATCTGTCGTTCTGGCAGATCTGGAACATCAGTTTCGGCTTCCTCGGCATCCAATTCGGCTGGGGCCTTCAATTGGCCAACCTGAGCCGGATTTTCCAGACGCTGGGAGCGGAGGTGGACAGCATAGCCATCCTGTGGATTGCGGCGCCCGTGACCGGCCTTATCGTGCAGCCCATCATCGGCCACATGAGCGACCGGACATGGGGCCGGTTCGGCCGGCGACGTCCCTACTTCCTGGTGGGGGCCATCCTGGCTTCCCTGTCCCTGATTGCCATGCCGAATTCGTCGGCCCTGTGGATGGCCGCCGGGTTGCTCTGGATCCTGGATGCGTCGATCAACGTGTCCATGGAGCCGTTCCGGGCTTTCGTCGGCGACATGTTGCCCAGCGAGCAGCGCACCATGGGATTCGCCATGCAGAGTTTCTTCATCGGGACCGGGTCGGTCGTGGCATCGCTTTTTCCGTGGATGCTCACCAATTGGCTCGGCGTTCCGAACACCGCGGCGTCCGGAGAAATCCCGCCATCGGTGATGTATGCGTTCTACGCCGGCGGCGCGGTCTTCCTGGGTGCCGTGGCGTGGACCGTCTTCCGCGTGAAGGAGTATTCGCCGGAGGAGATGGCTGCATTCGATGCCGCCGACGCCACGCCACGAGCACCATCCCACGACCTCCTGCCTGCCGATCGATACAGCCGCCTCGCCCCGCGCTGGTTCATTGGCGGCGCGCTCCTGACGGGGCTGGTGTACCTGTCCGGCGCCCTGGAAAAGGAACTCTACATCCTGGGCGTAGGCCTCATGGTGTTCGCCCTCCTGCTGTGGTTCGTCGCCGCCCGCACGCGCGCCGGCAACACCGGCGGACTCGTGGAGGTCTTCAGTGACCTGTTCCAGATGCCCCCGACCATGCGGAAACTCGCGTGGGTCCAGTTCTTTTCGTGGTTCGGCCTGTTCTCCATGTTCATCTACATGACCCCGGCCATCACCAGTCACATCTACCAGGCGTTCGATACCACCAGTCAGGCCTACAATGACGGAGCAGACTGGGTCGGCGTGCTGTTCGGGGCCTACAACGGCGTGGCGGCCCTCTTCGCATTTGCACTACCCGTACTGGCGCGCCGGATAGGCCGGTCACGCACGCACATCGTTGGCCTTACGGCGGGCGGCCTCGGTCTCATGAGTGTGTATTTCATGCCGGGCCCCGAGGCCGTGCTCATTTCCATGATCGGCGTCGGCATGGCCTGGGCCAGTATTCTGGCCATGCCTTATGCCATCCTGACGGATGCCCTTCCCAGCGGCAAATTCGGCATCTACATGGGCATCTTCAACTTCTTCATCGTGCTGCCGCAGATCATGGCTTCCACCATCTACGGTGCCCTCCTGGATCATGTCTTTGGCGGAGCATCCATCATGGTCCTCATTACGGGCGGAGCCTCGTTCCTCATCGCCGCCCTGCTCATGATTCGGGTGGAGTCCTGACGACCAGCACGGGGCATTCCGCGCCGCGCAGGACTTTTTCCGTGACGCTGCCGAGCAGCATCCGGTCCAGACCGTGGCGACCGTGCGACGCCATCACGATCAGGTCGGCATCGTTGTCCCGCGCGGCCTCCAGGATGGTATTACCGGCCGGTCCGGTCCGTTTGTGGACCTCGACCTCCAGTCCGTCCTCATGGAGCGCGGCGGCAAGTTCCTGAAGCTCCTCCCCGGCCGCGTTGAGCGCCCGTTTTTCGATGTCCTTCAGCGGATCATTGGCCAGACCGACATACGGCAAATACGGCATGTCCACCGCGTGGAACAGGTCCACCTTCGCGCCGAACACCCGCGCCATCGTCCCGGCCTCTTCAACCAAGACCTCCGTACTGCCGGAAAAATCCAGCGGCACGAACAGCCGCGACACCGGGGCCTTCGAGAAAGGCTTCTTCGAAAGCGGCACGACCAGAACCGGGCTGGCGGCATGGCGCACAACCTCTTCCGTAACACTGCCCAGCAGCAACCGGCGCAGGCCCCGTCGTCCGTGCGTACCCATGACGATCATCCGGACCCCTATCCGCAGCGCCACTTCCTGAATGACGCGCGCAGGAGGCCGGTAGAGGTTGGCCGATGTCACTTCAATATCAATCCGGTCGGCGTCCATGCCCAGTTCGCGGATCACGTCTTTCGCCGCGGCCAAGGCGTTCGATTCTTCCTCATCGAACATGTCGGCCGGCATTTCCGGAATGGCGACGGTCTGCAATTCGGCCACATGGAGCAGCCGGATGCGGGCATCCATGTGTTCGGCCATCCAGTACGCCCATTCCAAGGCCTGCTTGGCATTGTCAGAGAAATCAGTGGGAACAAGAAGCGTGGTTTTCATGGCGATACCTCCGGATGATTCACCTGTACCATACGGAGCGGATGCCCCGCCCCATGCAAGTACTCCCGGCCCTCGGATGCCGGGATATTCCCGGTTTCGCGTGTGGGCGATACCCCGTCAACCTCCGCCTGTCACTCGCTCCGCAATGAGGATACCGGATTCGCCCGTGCCGCCCGGATGGTATTCCAACCCACGGCCAACCAAGCCAACGTTGCAACGCCGAGTCCGGCGACCAGGAAAATGCCCGGCCCAAGCGCTGTCCGGTACGCGAATTGGTCCAACCAGGCCGACATGGCCAACCATGCCAGGGGCGATACGATGACAATCGCTATCCCGACCAGCATGAGGTACTCTTTGGAAAGATGCATTACGAGCCCGCCCACCGATGCGCCGAGTACCCGCCTGACGCCGATTTCCTTGCGTCGGCGCGTCGTGGACTGAACGGCAAGTCCCAGAAGACCGAAACAGGCAATGATGACGGCGACTCCCATGGCCCCGCCCGCGAGCTGGATTTGCCGGGTCTCCTGGAGATATTGCCGGTCCACATCCTCATCCAGGAACGAGCCCATGTACGGCACGTCCGGCCAGGTATCCCGCCAGACGGCTTCGATGGCGGCGAGCGTTTCCAGGACGTCGTCCGGAATGACCCGGATGTAGATCCGCATGCGGGTGAAGCCCATGCCGGACGTGATGATGAGCGGTTTCATCTCATCCCTGAGCGACTGGAAGTGGAAATCCTTGACCACCCCCAGGATGATCGGCGCGTCCTCCGGTTCGGGCTCGAAATCCGTCAGGGGTTCTCCAACGGAAACGTGTCCGCGGATGCGCTCGAAAAGCCGTTCGTTCACCAGGATCCCCCTCCGGTCGGAGTCCAGGCCCGAAAAGGCCCTTCCCTCAACCAATTCCAGACCCAATGCAGCCACGAATTCGGGGTCGGTATCCATGAGATGAGCCGCAATTTCCACGCCGTTCGTGTTGAACGTGCGAATGGACGTCGACCGTCCGCCTGCCCGTGAATCGCCCAAACCCAGGGACGCCGACGCCACGTGGGCGACACCGGGAATGACGCGTACCCGTTCCATGAATGCCCTCTGCTCGTTCTCAGGGAGGCCCATGGACACCGGTATGGCCACCACCTGCTCTTCGTCGAATCCCGGATTCGCTGCGTGGAGCAATTGCAGTTGACGAGTCATGGTGACGAGCGTTACGGCAAACAGGACCACCACGCTGAACTGCACAATCACCAGGATGCGGCCGGTCAGGGACGTACGTCCACTCATGGTCCCCCCTTTCAGCGCAACCACCGGATCCAGGCGTGTGAGGATCCAGGATGGCCACAGTCCGGCCACAAGCGAGGTACCAAGCAACAGCGACGCCATCAGGCCCCATGTCCGGAAACTGCCCAGCAGATCCAGGCTGAGATCGCGCCGCAGGAATCCGTTGAATCCCGGCAGGATCCATGCCGTCAATCCCACACCCACCAGCAGCGCCGCAGCACACAGAAGCCCGGTCTCCGCCCAGAACTGGTTGCCGATGTCCTTTCGGGCCGCCCCGATGGCCTGGCGGATGCCGATTTCCCGCGTCCGCCCGGATGCCCGTCCGATGGCCAGGTTCACGAAATTGATGATCCCGCTGCCAAGAACCGCAAGGGCCACAAAAGAAAGGACGAGCAGGGCCACGGGATTCCCGGACCGGTTGGACGGCAGGGATTCGTCCAGATGCATGTCGACAAGAGGCTGCAATCCCAGGGTCAGCGCTGTACCCTCCACCTGGTCATATCCCATCTGACTGTTCAGATAGGAGGAATACCCGGACAACACCGTACGACCCGTACGATTGATCTTAGCCCTCGCCTGATCGAGCGGTACGCCCGCTTCCAACAGGACATACAGTTCGTGGTTGAAGGAATCGGGATTCTGACCGTCCGTGATCCACGTCGGATGATTCTCCATCCGTGCAACCGCTTCGAAATCAATCGTGGAGTTCGAGGGGACCGACCGGACCACGCCCGACACCACGAAATCCGACTCCGTCGCTCCGGATTTTACGCGCACCAGTTGGCCCACCGGGTTTGCATCACCGAACAGGCGCGCCGCCGTCTCCCCGGTCAGGACAATACTGCCCGGGTCGGCGAGTACGCGGTCCGCCTGCCCCTGCAACAACTCGAACGAGAATGCGCTGAAGAAGCCGGGATCCGTGTACAGGATTTCCTGGCTGAACGTACCGGCATCCGTCGTCAGGAAGGCCGGGCCGTCCAGGATCCGGACGGCGTGTTCCACGCCGGCCGCCCCCTCCTGGACGGCCGGGCCCACAGGCAGCGACATCCCCGATTGCCGATCCACCCGGTCGGGGCGCTCCTGGATAGTGTATACCCGGTACAGCCGGTCCGCCTGGGTGTGGAACCGGTCGAAGGACCGTTCTTCCAGGACGAACAGCGACACCAGCAGGCAGGCTGCCAGCCCGAGTGAGAGACCGAGTACATTCACGGCGGCATATCCGGGGCTCCGAAGCAGATGACGGGAACTGGTCCGGATATTCGACGCCCAGAGCGCCGACAGGACACGCAGGCCTCCGGCCATCCCTTTCTCATCCTGCAATTTGGCCCACTTCACGGAACGATATCCGGCGCTCAGCTCATTGAGCGTACCCACCGACGCCACAGCCGCCCGGTACGCGTCCTCGAGCCCCTTGCCTTCCGCGACACGCCTGTCGACCTCGTCCCGGACATGGGATACCAATTCGTCCAGATCATCGGCGGAAAGGGACGTATCGCTCGAGAGGAACGCACGCCAGGTGCGGAGCGCGCCCTCAAGATCAAATGGTTTGTTCATGATGGTTTGTGGTCAGGATTGGGCGGGACTGATCGGATTCTCGTTCAGGATTGGACAGGGCTCAGGCCGGGCTGGAGACCCCAGAGCCGGGCCAGGATGGTGTGGACCGACATCCATTCCGCCTGTTCGGCTTCCAACTTCTTCCGCCCCTTGGGCGTGATGGCGTAATAGCGGCGCCGCCGCTCCCCCTCCGGCTGCACCCAGCGGGACGTCACGAGTCCACTGGTTTTCATGCGATGAAGCAGCGGATAGAGCGAACCGGCCACCCAGGTGACCTCCCCGTCCGAGAGTTGTTCGACGCGCCGGATGATATGGTATCCGTAGGTTTCTCCATCCTCGAGGATGGACAGCACGATGGTCTGGGCCGATGCGCCGGTCAGGGCTTTTGCAGGCATGGTGGTGGCACGCGTTGATGAAACGTGTAGTGTTGATGATCTACATGTGGATGCTCTACGGTACCGGGACCACCGGGTTGCACGGTGCGTACCTTGGAGCATGAGCCGTGCATTTACCAATGAAGACGCCGACGTCGGGGAGGTCATGATCCCTCCGCGGGCTCCTCTCCCGCCCGGGGCCATCAACTACGTCACACCGTTCGGCCGGCAACTCCTGGAGGACGAGCAGGCGGCACTGGACGCGGAGAAAGCGGCCTTGTCCAGCGGCGACAAGCAGAACCATGACCGGATCCGTCAACTCACGATCATCAACGGAAAGCTCCGTTTGCTGGGTGAGCGCCTGTCCAGCGCCCGCGTGATTGAACCCGCCACCCAACCGACCGAAGAAGTCCGCTTCGGAGCCCGCGTCCGTGTGGCATTCCTGGACGGGCCCATGGAAGGCAAGGAGCAGGACATCCGGATTGTGGGTGTCGACGAGTCCGGACACACTCCGGAACGCATTGCATTCACGGCCCCGATTGCCAGAGCCTTGACGGGTGCCCGGGTCGGCCATACCGTGAAGTTGGCCCCGGAACACGGGAATCGTTCCTTCCGGATCGTGGGGATTTCGTACGACGACGCGTGATATCCAGCTGATATATTAGCTGTATATTACACAATGCCAACGCCACCAACGACTTGGGGCGAAGGGCACACACCGTGACGACGACTTCGGCGCCGACGGTGGCCACCACGAAAAACGCCGATTCTCCCGGAGGAAAATCGGCGTTCCGTGTATCCCGAAGGATGTGCCCTGGAGAGGGGCACAACTTAACCTGCATGAGACCCTTGTTTCGCAATTATAGATAATAATAGCCGTTTTAGAGCCGCATTTGCCATGTGCACTTTACGCTGATATCGATTATCATCCTTTACATAATCCTTCACAAGATTGGCATGGCAACGATTACCCCTGTATTGTGGACGTATCGCTCGAACAAGGACGGTCAGCATGCGATTCGCATTCGAATAGAAGCTGGCGGCCAGACCGGCTACCATGGAACCGGCATACACGTATCCGAAACACACTGGCACATTGAGAGGAAAACGGTGCGCGCAAAACACCCTCATTCTTCCGATATCAATTCCATCATCGAACAGCACGTATTCGCCCACAAATCAGCGGCATATGAGCTGGAAGCAGAAGGTGTCTTTGTGACACCGGCGCTGATCAAGGAACGTGTGACGCAAGGAAGACCTACTCGAGATGCTGACTTCATCCAGTTGTGTCGAAGCCGTATTGCCCAACTGACGGACATGAACAAAGTCCATTCGGCCAAGAGATATGATTCGATACTCCGCAAATTCGTTCGCTTTTTAGGCAAAAACGTCCTACCCATCTCAGAGCTCTCTCCTGCCCTTCTGCGCCGCTTCGAGGCGCACCTGGTAAAGGAGCTAGGAAATAAGAACTCGACCGTCTCGAGCAACCTGAGAGCCCTTAAGGCCATGTACTCGATAGCTGAGCGAGATGGACACACAAAAGATCATCTTAACCCCTTCGCTCATATCAAAATCAGTGACAAGGTCGCTGAGAAACGCTTTCTAACCCCTGATGAGCTCAGGGCAATGTTGTCAGCCGGCGGCCAAACCGAATTTCAGGACCTGGCAATAGCTGCATTCGCATTTTCGTTCTACTGTGGCGGTGTAAGGTTCGGCGATCTATGTAGGCTTACTTCAGACAATATCATTTCTGACCCTGATCTGGGCATGATGCTCTCATTCAAGGTGTCGAAGACTGGGGCCAATAAAAGGGTACCTATTCCGGATCCAGCCAGAGTGAGACTTCCCCGGATTGATGGCCAGATACGAGATGGTTTTCTGTTTCCATTCCTTGACGGATATGACCTGTCGACGTCTGTCTTGGAAATGAAGGCGACCGGATCACGCAACTCCTCGGTGAACCGTGCACTGAAAGTCGTTGCCGAGCAGAAAGGTGTCCATGCAACTGTAACCTTCCACATGGCTCGACATAGCTTTGCAGACCTAGCCCGCCGCCGCAACATCCCGGTGTACAACATTTCGAAAATGCTCGGGCACAGTAACGTCAGTGTCACAGAGCGTTACCTGCAGCCCTGGGATATCGAAGCAGTAAGAGAGATTGCAAACATGTTTCCGGGCCGAAGGATACAAAATGTTGCGCCCGCGCCCGGTAGAGGGAAGCGCGGAGAGCCATCCACGCCCTAGCAAGGTGCTTTCATCGTCCAGAAGGAGTGTCATAGCTCTTTTTAGGACAGCTTGAGGGGGTATTTCCAATTCGATTGACACCGTCAACTGCTACGTGCTACTATTTTCCAGCACGAGCCCTTGGTTCTGTCACGCCATCGACCGAAAACAGAAATCAGAATCGCCATGATGATCCCAAGAGGACGCCGCCGTACCGACAGCTTGGTCTTGATTCTGTTATTCTCGATTGGCCTGGCATGTGCAGGCCTCCTTCTGAATCACGTCCGGTGGGAATTGTCATTTGACGATTATTTGGGAGAGTCTGTATATCGGGTTGTACTGGACGGCAAAATTGGCGGCCAATCCCTTGAGGGCCCGATGTCGCCTGCGCCAATGGCGCGTCTGCTCGAAGAAAAGGCTGCTGCTGTCAAATCAGCAACACGAGTGGTATCTCCGCCAACAGACGTAACAGTGTCGGTTGGCGAGGAGAAGTTCTTCGGTGATGATTTCTTCTACGTGGATCCGTCTTTCATCCACCTGTTGAGCATTTCAACGCTGGAAGGCGACGCCGTCCAGAGCCTGGAAACGCCGGGCTTCCTTGTGCTTACCGAAGAAACAGCACAGAAATATTTCGGGACATCCGATGCGGTCGGCAAATCGCTACAGTTTGGAGGTTTCGCCACGTACGAAGTGGGAGCCGTCATTCGAACGCCGCCACGCGAGTCCAACCTTTTGTTCGACGGTCTGCTACCGTCCGTTGAAGTCCCATTTGCGAGTCAGAACAACTGGGTCGCAAACAACGTGATTACATACGTGACGTTGGAACAGTCCGGCGTCACTGCTGACATATCGGGTATCGTCGATGACATCAACGCCATCGTATCCCCCGAGCTTGCGCTCGCCGTAGAAACAGCATATGGCCTCTCGTTTGCCGATTTTTCGAAAGACAACTATTTCCGTTACTCGCTTCAATCGGTAAGCGACATCCGTACTGGGCCTCAATACGATCGCGATTATGCCAGCAAGGTAGATTCTGACATTTTGTTTACCCTCGGCGCTGTAGGGTTCGCTGTTCTTCTGATGAGCCTCCTCGTTTCATGCTTGTTCGCGTTTGGAAGTACCCAGCGAAGACGAATGGAGCTGTTCATCAGAAAATTATGCGGAGCGAATCCGTTTGCCGAATTTCTTTCTATCTACGTCCCGTTGTTGGGCGTTTTTGTGGTATCCGCAGGTATTGCAGCCCTCATGGTCGTGATTTCATTCTCGACACTCCGAGATCTGTTTCAACTTGAGTATGGAGTGCGTCAGGTGCTATCAGCGAGTAACGCGGCTGCTGTGCTCTTTTACTGCATTATTGCCACCATCCTTGCAGCTTCCTATTCGTATTCAGGAGTCAAATCGATCTCTCCCATTGACTACCTGATGGCAAGACGTCCACGCCTTCGTATGCCCTTGATGCGGAGAGGTCTTGTTTTTGTTTTGTATTTCCTTACGTCCGCTGTAGTCGTCCTATCTGTCATCGTGATGTCACAATCTCTGTTCGTTGATCACCATGACTGGGGGTTGGAGACCGAAAAGACGTTTGTCGTCAGTAATACGGCTCCGCTTCGCGACCAGATTGAAGGCTTCACCGAGAGCTTACGGGCTGACGATCATGTCGCTGCTGCCAGCGTGGTCTCGGCCATTCCCGGTCGGTTCAATTCCAGTATCGAATATTCCTATGAAAACGCTGAAACGACCTCGAAGCATCGCCTACGCGTTGCATTCGTTGATATCGATTACTTCGAAGCGTTGGGACTCGACATTATCGGAGGACGCATTGACGACGCCTCGATAAGCAACGAGAAAAGTGCGATCGTTGTAAATGAGTCGGCGGTTCGCCTACTTGACGAAGCAGGAAGCGTGATTGGCAATCGTCTGATTGGACTATCTCCGCTGACAAATGAGCAATCGAAGTCGTATGAAATTGTGGCAACGATTGGAGACTTTCATGTCGAACCCCTCACCGAAGAAATTCCCCCAGTGGCTTTGGTTATCGTTCGTGGGTATGCGTTCAGTGATGTGCTCCTCCGCATGAACAGAGATGCCTCGCAAGCCGAAGTGGAAGCGATGGTCCGGTCGATCGCACAACGTTACGGTAACGCGTCCACTGTCACGACCCATCCTCTATCGGATGTCATATCCGATAGCACAGCCGATTCAACCAGAATCATCTCAATGCTCCTCGCATTTTCCCTTTTGGCGATGCTTTACGGTGTTGTCGCCCAGTTTGCGGTGCTGGCGACAGATGTGCGTTCGAGAGACAGAGAACTATCCATCCGATGGATTCTGGGAGCCACGCGAGAGGGTCTGTTGCTGGAAGCAGTTCGAGTGGATATAGCCATTTTCTCCGTGGCCACGGTCCTGGGTCTCATTCCTGGCGTCTATCTCGGCAAGGAATGGCTGTCCCAATACGCTTACCAACACGCCGAAATGATATCCAGTATTGCCACATCGATGGTGGTAGGGACGGCAATGGTAGGTGTTGTGTCACTTTTTGTGTTCATTCAGATCGGGCACCAGTCGATCGTTCAGGTGCTTAACGACCATTGAGACGACCCGGTGTTCGACTATCCGTAAGTGTTGATCAATTGTTGTCAGAGGGGTTCTACCCCGATTCCGTAGACACTTGAGTTAAGAGTATTTCACTCCGTTCAATACGGATCCGTCCCGGCGTCGCGTCGGGTTGTAGATCCGCTCTATGTAGTCAAAGATATCGCTTCTGGCCTCGTCCCGCGTCCGGTAATTCCGACGGTTCACACGTTCTCTCTTCAGCATTCCGAAGAACCCTTCCGCTGCGGCGTTGTCCGCACAGCTTCCTACGGCACTCATGCTCGATATGAGGTTGTGGTCCCGCAGGAACGCCTGGTATTCTCGGCTGGTGAACTGGGTCCCCCTGTCGGAGTGGAGAATGGTCTGTACGCCATCTGGACGCTGTCTGATGGCCATTAGAACGGCCTGTAGGACCAAGTGCGTGTCCTGGACGGCGCTCATGGACCAACCGACCACGTTTTTCTTGAACAAGTCCAGCACACACGCCAAGTAAAGCCATCCTTCCTGCGTCCTGATGTACGTAATGTCTATCACCCACTTTCGGTTTGGCTCGTCGCTGTGGAACTCGCGACTCAGGTGATTCATGACGCCGTCAGGACGGTCTCCGCTTGGCTTTTGGCCCCAGCGGCGACGCTGCGGGATTCCCCGCAATCCATCAACGCGCATGAGACGAGCCACTCGATTCTGTCCACATGCCATGCCAGCCTGTATCAGTTCATCCAATATCCGGCCGCTGCCCCATACACCGTCACTCTGCTCATGCAACGAACGGATTTCCTGCAAAAGGGCATCGTTCTCAATCGCTCGTGGCGACGGTTCACGCCCTTTCCAAGCGTAATAACCGCTCCTCGACACATTCAGACAACGGCACATGAGCCCGACGGGATAGTCATCAGAGAACCGAGCAATCGCCTTAAACCTTACGTGGATTCGCTCGCGAAGAACGCGGCCGCTTTTTTTAAAAAGTCCCGCTCCTGTTTGACACGCTTCAGCTCACGCTTGAGCGCCGCCATTTCTTCGTCACGAGCCGATCCTTTGCCAGGAAAGGCTTTCTTCGGATCCGAATCAAACTCACGGCACCATCGGGCCAGATTGGACGGGTTCAGGCCCAGATCACTGGCAATCTCAGCAATGGTAGATCCCGTATTCCGGACCAGCTTGACCGCTTCCTCCTTGTACTCCTTCGAGTATGTCTTTCTCGTACGCATGGTGTACCTCCACCGAATAAGATCGGTCTTTTTGGAAGTGTCCACCAAATCGGGGTAGAACCCGATACGAAATTGAAATGGGCGCACGCCGCTGAAATTAGGCTTGACTACAAGAGCGACAGGCTGTGGCTCTTAATAAATCCGACGCTGTGGTTCGACTCCTCCGATGACTCTCCTTTACCTGATCGGGCAAAAGAGTTCAGGCGCGAGAAGCTTGCCAAGCTCTACAACAGCCATTTCAACGACCTAATCTACGGCTGGGCCTTCATACTCTGCGGGGGCCGTAGCCAAATCAGGATCCAGGCGTTCTCGATCGGCGATGGTGTTGACGCAGTGTTCACTATCGGTTCTGTCACTGCATATAGTCACCGAGCAGCATGAGTGAGAGCACCACGCAGGCATTCGCGCTTCCGGCTCACGGGATCCTTCAAGAACCGGAGCTGCTTTTCCACCCAGAGAGGAGCGGGGACACAGACATTCATCCTTTGAGAGGGCTGCTTCGATTCGGCCCTTACAGCCGCGCGCTCATCAATAGCGTCATAGATCCCATCCGAGTTGGGCTAGTGGTACCTCACGACACGCGCGGAGTGATTAGCCACCTCCTTAAGGAATTAGAGTCCACCCAGCAGCCACAAGAAAGGCAGAAGTATCTGCCACCCTTTCCCGGCTTCGCCAACGTCTTTGGAGTCCGAGTCGTCCCAGCCGCCTCGTCTACGTGGATTCAACTTCCCGAAGACCTTGATAGCCGGATCGCAGACGCGGAGAAACCGCATTTAGTTCTAGCAGAGGAGATAACTAAGGCCGTTAAGGCAATCTGGAACAGTGGTCGGCAGGAGTGTGACGTTCTATTGATTTATCTCCCGGACAGGTGGGAGTCAGGTTTTTATGGGCCGAAGGGTGACGATTTCGACCTTCACGACCATGTAAAGGCGGTGGCTGCCCAACTCAACGTGCCCACGCAGATTATCCAAGAAGAGAGCGCCCTGACATACAGATGTCGGGCAAGCGTCATGTGGAGACTTGGAATAGCCCTTTATTGCAAGGCAGGAGGCGTCCCGTGGAAACTGGCGGGGTCGGCTCCCGAGACCGCATTCATTGGGCTCAGCTATTCTGTAAGGCCGAGGAATTCAGAAGGAGCACGTTTCATCACCTGTTGTAGCCAGGTTTTTGACTCCGACGGGGCCGGGCTGGAGTTCTTAACGTATGACACTAACGAGACAGGAGTTCACATCGAGCGGCGGAATCCCTACTTATCCAGAAACGAAATGATGCGGGTCATGGCGAGGAGCCTGAGCCTGTACCAACTCCGCCACGGCGGAAGATGCCCGAAGCGGATCGTTGTACACAAAACGACCGAATTTAAACCAGAAGAGATCAAGGGCTGTTTCGACGCCTTTAGGTCGGCCGGTGAGGTTGATCTCATTCAAGTCGTGAAGAGCGCTTCTTGGAAAGGCGTTCTAATTGAGGAGCCTACGAAAGGCAACAAAGGGCATGCCGCTAGTTTTCCATGTCGACGGGGGTCGTTCGTCACGTTGTCCGGGCGGGACGCTCTGCTCTGGACCCAGGGAAATGTACCCGAGGCTGCACGAGGCCGCGATTTCTACAAGGAGGGTAAGGGCATTCCTAGACCTCTCATGCTCCGTCGATACGCGGGTCACGGATCGTGGGACGAGACGTGCAGGGCAACCCTTGGGCTGACCAAAATGAACTGGAATAATGACGGTCTGTATGATCGCCTCCCAGTGACTCTAGCATATTCTGACGCACTGGCTGATGTGCTTAAACGGTTTCCCTCGATCTCAAATGGTACGTATCAATTCAGGTATTTCATGTAGGGGCATCGACAGAGGCATCTCCACTGCCGCAGCCTTTGGCAGAATCTCCGCTACTGTCTCCTGCTGGAAAGGGTCTACACGAATTGGTCAAAAAGAACCTCAAGCAAACGACTCAGAAGCAACGTGTTCATGCATTTCCGGAAATTGCATATAGCTTATCACATCAAAAGAACGGCTACTCTCTGAGGTCTCCAGAGCCAGGTGAAAACGACCCACCCCCCTCTGTCCCATGCCCTCCGGGTTCTACCCCGATTCGGTGGACGGTTGAGTTAAGTACAAGTCCCTCAATCTTCTCGATCTCCTGCAAAACGTCTCAGAACTCCTTGATGGACGGGCATTCTCCTGATGGGATGATGGCAGATAACCTTCCGTTCATGCTCTTTTGCTCCTTGTATTTCGTCTAACAGTTGACCTTCCCCAATGAAATCTCATCCGACCACAAGAGAACTAGAGATCATCGATGCACGCGAGATAATCTCTGACAACCGGCTAGGCGCATTCCTTCGCGCCGCTCTTGTTAACGACCCGGGCATACTCGCGGTCGATATTATTTGCAGTGATTTAGACCAGGGACTCACATTAGATGAGATATTTTACACTGGTGACGAATTCGGTTTTAGTATTTCAATCTACAATTCAACTGAATCAGACTTTAGAATCGGCTTTGGCTGCCAGGCTGGGCCTCTTGCAGGAGACGGTGGGAATTGGGATGTTTCTTTCGAGAATGATGCCGTCAAGTCGATCAGCATTCGGGGGAGTTGGATCAGTTAGCAATTTGAAGTGAGCTCCCCCCGTTAATTCACCCAGTCAGAAGTAGAGAATCGGGCGTGTTGCGGTGGTATTCTGCGGTGAATTCGTATGGGGTCAGATCACCCAGAGAGGAGTGTGGCCGGAACGAGTTTTACTCTCGTCTGGAGACACTCGATCCGCGAGTCATTTAATCAGCGGTGACATTTAAGCTATCGACCGCAGGTATTGTGCGTAAATCGAGGTTAGCCGTCCCATTTCACCTCGAACATCCGCCTGTAGCAACTCAACCGTTTCCGGACTATTTCGAACAGTTTCTGACAGCACGTCGCAGATAAATGACTTTGGTCGATTTTCATTTTCTCGGCGAAACACAAACAGAGTTTCTTGTCCATCAGGTCGAAGCCATAACCAGTAGTATGAGTTCATAGAACCTACTAAACTGCGCTCCTCAATCGCGGTGACTGTCAATGATGCCTTGAACACCAAACTATCCGGAGACGAACCAACATCCGGGATACTGCCCTTATTAGACACCGACTCGGAAAAGTCTGCAAGTCCATCTCCTTTGCCGACGTGGAAGGAGTACGATAACCCTCCTTGATCTGCCGTGTTAACCATCCTATCTACTCCGTAAAACCGGTCGTGTGCCTCTCGGAGAGCTTGCGCCTCAGTCTCTCTGGCTTTGTATACCGCGTTCCTTGCTCTGAATTCTGCGAGTGCGTTCTCGACTTCCTTGACAGACTCAATTCTTACTTCTTCCGGTTTGCTGTGTTCAGGTACGCTCATCTCTATTATTTGACCAATGATGACTTTGAGAGAATGTGCATCAATGCGTTGCTCGGCAGCTATAAAGACAAACTGTAACGCCTTGTTCAATACAGCAATACGTGGGTCGTCTGTGTACTGACCAAGATGCTTGCTCTCAGACTCATGACCCCACTCGCCGGATTGGAGTCGAACAACATCAACATAGTCTCCTCCGCTGAGTATCCAATACAGAACCATACCCAACATGTGAACGTCGCCTTTTTCTGAACCTTTGTACGCGTCTCGTCCGACTGACGAAAACTCTTCCGGCCTAAACTGCCAAGCACCAATAGCCTCACCCTTCGACGTGATAATGCCTCTGCTATCGTCGCGACTGTATGCGAGCCCAAAGTCTACCAAAAAAGGCTCGTCAGAATTGATCGTGGAAAACAGCACGTTCCCTGGGTGTACATCTCTGTGCACATGCCCCAGACCATGAATGAATTCGAGCGTTTCAGCGAGTCTATAGCAGATTTCGAGACATACATCCACGTTTCCACGCAAGCGCTCTAGGCGTTCTGGGTCACCTAGGTCTCTACCTCCAAATAGTGGCATCACGTAATATGGTAGCTCGGCCCCAGCTACGTCCACCACCCCGTCAGCCAAAATCTGACCAATTCGCGGACATCCGGCATGAACTAATTCCTTTACGATTCTGATTTCCGACTCAAAGCGAAGACGTTGTTGGGTTTCAGAACTAGCCTTTCCGTCAGGACTCCATGGTCGGGCCAGCTTCAAGACGAAGTTTGAATTCCCGTCTGAGCTTTCGGCACGAAAAGCCTCGGCCTGTCCACCTCTGCCGAGTAGCTCGACGAGTCTCCAATTGCCGATCACATAGGGTGGCTGTATTTCACTTTCCTCGATGTGCATCACTTTCCTTGGAATCCAAATGAAAACAACTTTTCATTGCTGAAAACAATCAATCACGTACGAAAGTAGTCGGTCTGGAACTGCTGGAATATGTGCAGTTTTCGCTTTGAGCGTTCCTGCAGAACGCCAAAGGTACTGTAGCTTACCTTGAGACGACGCGTGGAAGCGGCTTCTACTCCAATTTAGTGTACACTTCCAAAAAGACCGATCTTAGTCTCGGAGGTGATTCACGCAAAGCAGAAGGAAATATTCAATGGAGTTCAAGTAGGAAGCAGGGCAAGATTGGGAGCGCGGGCTGCTGCTCGAGGTGAAGTGGGTTATAGCTGCGATTTATCCGCTTGAGCGAATGAACGAGACGATCAAGAGACCTGTGGAAATATAGAACCGTAGCCGACAATGAACCCTCTCGCAATCGCCCTACTCTCAGGAGCCCTTGGCCTGGCCGGCGGCTGGGCAATCGCTCAATGGCAAGCGCGACAAAGTCACTCTGACGCCGTTCAGCGCTTTCGATTGGACAAGATGTCCAGCGTTGCTCAGGAACTGTCGGACCTGACGGCACAGATCATCCTGTTCGTGTCCAAGATCCCCTCTCAATACGCGGGTCGAAGTGCAACCGACTTTGATTCTGGATTGAAAGAGGCGCGAAAGAGGTTTGGAGATCAAGGAAGAGTTGTATCCAGCGGACTGGCGCTGTACTACGACTTTGAGGACCAGAAGACCATTGCGTACGGGATGAGAGATCTGATGGGTGTATTGGGCGACCTCGAGACGCCTGGCGGAGTCGACAGGTCGCTCATCATGGCCATGGTTGGCGTGGAACGAAAGACAATGAAGACGGCTCAAGCAGCGCTCGGACTACCTGTGAAGGGGCAGGAAGAGAAGCATGAGATTCATTGGGAAACGGGACTATACGAGGGCCTCCTAAGCAGGGTCAAACGCGAAAAGAAGGAGGGCAAGTATGATGATGAGCCCAACACCTACACGTGGATCACGGTGGACGGCAAGCACGAGATACCAAAATAGAAGTGTCAGAGGCGCCATGAATGCCACGAGTTGGTATGTGGAAGACATTGAAGCCCAAGTCCAGTCGAGTATCGGTCTCGCATTACATGCGATTGCCGAAGATGATGATATTCGTGCAGAACGTGCACTTGACTCACTTTCTTCATTCATGTCACGACAGCTTTATCATAATCAAGAACGCCCTCAACCAGTGGACTGGCAGAACTTTGAGGATTCACTGCATGACATAATCGGGGACGGGTGTGCAAATGTATTTCAATGGGGAGTGTGAATTTGGGGGAGTCTGAGCCATTTGCAAACGCCCTGGACCTGCTCAGTAATGTGATGTCCTCCGCAGGGGAATGCATTGTGGTAACTATAGCCTCGACCATGAATCCGGATAAGCTCTCCTCTCTCAAATACTAGAAGCCAGCCAGATCAAAAATATTCTCCGAACCAAACCTCTCCGATGGGCGCGCGACAATTTCATTACGGTTCGATTGGTAAGAAACCACGACTTTCCGAGGTCTCCAGAACCAGCTGAAAATCAGCCCTCCCCCTCTGCACCATGCCCCCTCCTGTGCCTCGCCCGGCAAAAACGGGTTCTCTCTTTCCGAATATCATTCACTCACGGTCCAGAACGAACGATCTGGAAATTGCGCCCGGACCCAAACGGAAGCAGAATTAATCCTTTACCACATCCTTCACAACGAAAAAGGGAGAGCATCCTAAGTCGTTACATAACAACGACTTAAAACACTCTCCCTTGTGCCCTGGAGAGGACTCGAACCTCCACGAGCGTAATGCTCACTAGAACCTGAATCTAGCGCGTCTACCAGTTCCGCCACCAGGGCCGGTAAGGCGAAGAACGGAATATTACGGGTTGCAGCAACTGCGGTCAACGCCTGACACCAATTTCACCTCTCCTTGACCGTGCAGGATTTCGCGCACATTTACACGGTGGTCCCTACTTTCGGGGCGTCCTTACCCTGAACCTACAATGCCGAACTCCATGACGCGACGTTTTCTGCCGGTCTTCCTGTGCCTTGTGGCACTAGCCACATCTGCCTTTGCACAGTCATCCTCTGCCCCACCGGCAGACCGTCCGTCCATACAGGCTACGTTCCTCGACGACGCACCCCGTATTGACGGCAATCTGGACGACGTAGTCTGGGACGCCGTCCCCATCGTATCGGATTTCGTCCAGCGCTGGCCCGAGGAAGGAGCAGCCCCTACCGAGGAGACGTGGGCCAAAGTCGCCTACGATCGGGACCATCTCTACTTCGCCTTCAAGTTCTCGGACCGCGAGCCCCACCTCATCCGCGCCAAGAACATGGAGCGCGGCGGCCGTAATGACCGGGATGACCACGCCTACATCGGCCTGGACACCTTCCTGGACGGCCGGAATGCGTACCTCTTCGAAATGAACGCACTCGGTACGCAGGACGATGCCATGATTTCGGACGAATCCCTTTCGCTCGACGCGTACAGTTGGGATGCCGTATTCCGCAGTGAGACGGTCATCGACGAAACCGGGTGGACCATGGAAGTATCCATTCCCTTCCGCCAACTCCGCTTCCCGGACGGGGATGACCTGGACTTCGGCCTGTTCCTCCGCCGGAAAATCAACCGGAAGAACGAAACGCTCAACTGGCCCCTCATTCCGCTGACCTACGGCTCGGGCTATTCGGATGACATCCGGACCGTATCCCGCTATGGCCGATTGACCGGCCTCAAGAACATCCGGCGTGGCAAAAACATCGAGATCAAACCCTACGTGATCACCGGGGCGCAGAATGTCCGTCCGGACCTGGCGTTCAAGGACACGGAATCGGACCTCACGCGGGACATGGGTGTCGACATGAAGTACGGCATCACATCCAACATCACGCTGGACCTGACCGTGAACACGGATTTTGCCCAGGTGGAAGCGGACAACACCCAGCTCAACCTGACCCGGTTCAGCCTGTTTTTCCCGGAGAAGCGTGAGTTCTTCCTGGAGCGATCCGGACTCTTCGAGCACGGATCGTCCCGCCGCACACAGACGTTCTTTTCCCGACGCATTGGACTGTCGGAAGACATCCTTGCCGGCGCGCGTATGACCGGTCAGATCGGTCGGTTTTCCGTGGGGCTGCTCAACATCGAAACCGGCGATGGCATGGATGAGCTCCTCGGGACCCGTTCAGCCAACAATTCCGTGGCACGTGTCCGTACGACGGTCGGTCCCCGCGCTACCGCCGGCGCCATCTTCACGAATCTCGACCGGAATGGCGCGTGGAACCGCGCTCTCGGCGTCGATACGCAGATCCGGTTCTGGAGCCGGAGCAGCTTCGAAGCCTGGTACACGACCGTCAAGGACAGCAATCCGGCATTCGAGGATGCGGCTGGACACGTCGGAGTCAGCCTCCGGAATGCTGTTTATGGCGCCAGCCTCGACTATACCAGCGTTGGTGAGAACTATAACCCGGGACTCGGTTTCGTCCGGCGCCGCGACATGCGGGAGGCCATTTCGACGGTCACGTACTCCCCGTTCTTTGACAACGGTCCGTTCCGCCAGATCACGGGACACGTCATGGGCATCAACATCACGGGGCAGGATGGCGAGAAGCAGACGTGGGAAATCGACCCTTCCGTGACGTTCCAGCTCCGCCAGCGGGACAGTTTCACGATTTCCGGCAGTCGGCAGTTCGAGCGGCTGGAGTCGTCGTTCTTCATCCGGCCCGATGCGGAAATCGTGGCCGGTGACTACACATTCAACCGGATTGGGGCATCCATCACCGCCGATCCGGGACGCGTCATTTCGGCTTCCCTCCGGTTCGAAACGGGCGATTTCTTCAGCGGCACGCGCACCGATTGGACCGTGAGTGGCGGCTGGCGTCAATCCAAGCACTTGACCCTGGAAGGTCGCCTGAGTCGGTCGGGTATTGACCTGCCCATTCCCAACGGGGAATTCAGCGCACTCACCGCATCGGTCGACGTGCTGGCCAGCATCAGCCGCAAGTTGTTCATGAAGGCGCTCATCCAGACCGACAACTTCTCACGCGACATCAACGCGAACATCCGCATCAACTGGATCCACACGCCCGGATCCGATTTGTTCGTGGTGTTCAACACCTCATATCACGTGCCCGGGGACAACGAGAACCTGTTCGATCCCCGTGCGGAGCTGCTGATGAACGATATCATCGGCGTGGCCAAGGTGACGTATTTGATCATGCTGTAGAAGATTTCCCTACAGCATTCCTGCAGCAAACCGGATATACTGGACCCCATTCCATTTTATTACCGGTTTTTCCTATGACACGCGTTCTGGCCTTGCTGTCTGTTCTTTTCTTGATGTCGCTGTTCATGGCCACTCCGGGCACGGCCCAGGCCGTCCGTCCCGTGCCCTATCCGGTCATGGAAGGCCCGCGATTTGAACGGGCCATCGAGAACGGAACGCGGACGCGGACCGGGCACCCGGGCCCGAACTACTGGTTGAACACCGCGACGTACGACATGGACGTCGTGCTGTCGCCCGATACCCGCACGGTCCGGGCCACGTCGGTCGTCACCTACACGAATGCTTCGCCCGATACGCTCCGCGTGCTGCCTGTCCACCTGCGCCAGAATCTGCATGCGGAGGGCGTGGTCCGGAACCGGCCCCAGGCATTGACCGGCGGTGTGCATCTGGGTACCGTCTCGGTGAACGATGCGCCGCTCGTGGAGCGTACGTCGGCGCGCCAGCCCGGTTATGTGGTAAACGGCACGCGGATGACCCTCGTCCCGGCGGAGCCCGTCCTTCCAGGCCAGACGGTACGACTCGGCTTCACGTGGTCGTTCGAGGTCCCCGGTCCGGGCGCCCCGCGCATGGGCACGGATGGCGAAATGTTCTTTGTGGCGTACTGGTATCCCCAGTTGGCCGTCTACGATGACGTCAAGGGCTGGAACGCCGAAGCCTACATGGGCAATGGCGAGTTCTACATGGGATTCGCGGACTACGACGTCCGGATCACCGCGCCGGACGGATGGCTGGTGGGGGCCACAGGAGTCCTTTCGAATCCGGACGATGTGCTCACCGATGCCGCCCGGGATCGCCTTCGAAGAGCAGCTTCGGAGCCGGATGTGGTGCACGTGGTCACGGAATCGGATCTGGCGTCGGGTACGGCTACCCGGACATCGGATGAGGGCCACCTGACGTGGCATTTCCGCGCGGAACGCGTCCGGGACTTTTCGTTCGCATCGTCCAATCGCTATCTGTGGGATGCCACGCACGCCGACACGGGCGATGGCGGCACGTCCATGATCCACGCGCTGTATCGTCCGGAGGCCGCGGTCTGGCAACGATCCGCCGAGTTCGGGCGGTACAGCATAGAATTCCTGTCGCGGCAGTTGGGCCTTCCCTACCCCTATCCGCACATGACGGCGGTTGAAGGTGTCGTTGGCGGCGGCATGGAATTCCCGATGATGACCCATATTGGTGGCAGCCGATCGGACAGGGCCTTGTTCGGCGTGACCTTCCATGAAATCGCCCATATGTGGTTTCCCATGATCGTGGGCAGCAACGAGAAGGCCTTCACGTGGATGGACGAGGGACTGACATCCTTCAATACGAATGAGGCAACGGCCGATTTCTGGGGGGTCGATGCATGGAATCCCGCCGGTCAGGGCTACTACCGGATTGCCGGAACCGGCGACGAGGTGGAACCGATGCGCCACGGCGACCAGTATCCGTTGGATGGGGCGGCACGCGGCTTGGCTTCCTACAGCAAGCCGGCCGTGGCGCTCCACGCCCTGCGCGGCATGATCGGCGACGAGCGGTTCTATGAGGCCTATCAGGAGTATGCCCGGCGCTGGGCGTACCGGCATCCGCAACCCTACGATCTGTTCAATACGTTCGAAGACGTGCTGGGCCGGGACCTGGACTGGTTCTGGACGCCGTTGTTCTTCGAGACGTGGACCCTGGACCACGCGGTGGAGTCGGTGACGTCCGGCCCCGGGGGCGTGGTCGTACGCGTGGCGGACCGGGGTCTTACGCCCTATCCGGCTCACGTGCGGGTCACGTACGACGACGACATGACGATTGAAATGGCCATTTCCGCGGATTTCTGGCTCGAAGGCTCACGCCTCGAAGAGGTCACGTTCCAACCCGGACGTGTGGTGCGGGTGGAAATCGACCCGGATGGCTTTGCTCCGGACGTGGACCGCTCGAACAACGTTTGGACGGCATCGCCCGTGCGCTGACCGATTCCGATTTTGAAATCAGCATAAAGGGGGTTGTCCTGAATGCCGGGATCACCCTATCTTGGCAGTCTGTCATTCCTCGGTAGCTCAGCGGTAGAGCATGCGGCTGTTAACCGCAGGGTCGTAGGTTCGAATCCTACCCGGGGAGCAATGAACGCCCGCTCAGCCTCGTGCTGGGCGGGCGTTTATTATTTACCCCCGGGTAGGATGAGAACCGTACCCGAGCGCCGCCAGGCGCGAGGGAGGTTCAAACGAGCGGCGGCGCCAGCCGACGCGACTTACGAGCCTTGTGGCACAAGCTCTCTCTTCCTCCTCGCCCCGTCGTGGCGAGTAAATCCTACCCGGGGAGCATGAAAAAGCCGGATCCCACGACGTGGGGTCCGGCTTTTTCAATTTCGGGGCAGGAGTCGAACCGTACCCGAGCGCTTCAGATCAAGCCGACCGCTACACCCAACCCGATAATCAGCAACAACGTGCCGGCAATCAGCTGTACCGTCTCCATGGTCACTTTGGCGACGTATCGGCTGCCGAGGAAGACGCCCGCGAAGGCGGCGACTATGGCCGTGGCCATCAGCGGAGCTTCCGTCGAACCGATCGGGGACCCCTTTCCCAGCAGGAAGAACGTGGCGGCGTAGACCGCAATACGCATCGCATCCACCATGAAACTGATAAGCGCGGTACTGCCCACGAAAACAGGTGTATCCAGGCCCAGTTTGACCAGGAATGCCGATCGAAGGGCACCCTGGTGTCCGGAAAGACCGCCGAAAAAGCCCGACAACAATCCACCGGCAACCAGATGATCGCGTCCGAATTCCAACCGGCGGAGCGCGGGCAGGAGTTCAAATAACGCGAATCCGACCATCAGCACGCCCAGTATGAGTCCCACGGGTGTCAATGTGGCGTCCAACCCGAAAAACGACCATGCCAACTGCCGCGGTGCGGTCGATACCAGACCCAGGAGGGACGCGCCGACGACGGCAGCAGCAATGGCCGGAATGCCGAAGCGGCGGACCAGCGCCCAGTCCGCATGCCGTCCGACCGCGGCGATCTTGAAAACATTGTTCGCGGCGTGGACCACGGCCGTGGCTGCGACGGCGACCTCAACCGGAAAAAACATTGCGAAGACCGGCAAGAGAACGGTCCCCAATCCGAAGCCCGAGTAGAGGGTCAGAATGGACGCCAAGAAGGCGACCAGTGCAACTGAAATGTGGTCCATTGAATGCCATCCCTTGGCGTATGGGCGTAAAGTACGGCCGTCCCGGGGCATTATTCCATACCTTCGGAAGGTCCCCGTCCACTCCAACAGTCGCCACAAGTCATGTCGCACTCCCCGAATAATCCACCCAAGCTGCGCGTGCTGGGCTTCGCTGGCAGCATTCGCGAAGGATCCTACAACCGTGCACTTCTGCAGGCCGCGATGGAGCTGGCCCCTGACGGCGTGCACATCGAACCGTACGACCTGGCGGGGATTCCTTTCTACAACGGCAATCTCGACAAGGATGGTCTACGGCCGGAGGAAGTGGAACGCTTCAAGAAGGCGATTTCCGACGCCGGTGCCCTGCTGGTGGTTACTCCGGAATACAATTCCGCCATTCCGGGAGTACTCCAGAACGCAATCGACTGGGCATCCCGTCCGGCATTCCGCTCACCGCTGGCTGGCAAGGCCGTAGCCATCATGGGCGCTTCCCCGGGGGCTTTCGGAACAACCCGGGGCCAGGAACACCTCAAACTGATCCTCATGGCATCGCTCGCTCTGGTCATGCCGCATCCCGGGGTCGCCGTGAATAAAGCTGCCGATAAATTCAACGATGATGGGCAATTGACCGACCAGGCGACCCGGGGCTTCATTGGCGAATACCTCGTGACATTCCAGGAATTCGTACACGAAACGGCAGATGCGATCTCCAGGAAGGACCCGGCTTGACGGAACGGAGTCCGACTGGTCAAAGGCATTAATCCGTACCTTCCGTAACGGTCCCGCCTGCGCTTCGACCTACTGGACGAATGCCCCGCCGATCCATCTGATGCCGATGCCATGCCCTCTTTCTACACCGATTTACCACCCGTTCATGTGTTTGAGGGCGTGTTCGATGATGCGAATTTCCAGCCCGTCCCGGACGACTGGTGGGCCGTCGTTCTGGACATCCAGGATTCGACCGGTTGGATACGCCGCGGGCATTACCGGGATGTCAACTTTGTCGGTGCGAGTGCCATAGCCGCGCTCCGGAATGCCGCCACGGACCGCGATATCCCCTTTGTTTTCGGAGGTGACGGGGCCACGCTGCTCGTGCCGGAAACGGACCGGGAGCGCATTGCGGGCACCCTGCTGGGCGTAGTCCGGTCGGCCCGGGAATTGTTCTCGATGGAACTGCACGCGGGAATGATCCGGGTGGGTACGCTGCGATCGGAGGGGCTCGACATCCAGGTGGCGCGCTATCAGGCGTCCACACACTATGCCCAGGCCATCCTGCGTGGTCCGGGCGTTGCGGAAGCCGAACGACGGGTCAAGAAGGCGGACGGTGCAGGTGTGTACCGCATGGATGATGTCGCGGAGCGGCCACCGGATTTCACAGGTGTGGAATGCCGCTGGTCACGCATTGACAGTCCTCGGGGGGAGACGGTCAGCTTGCTCGTACTGGCTGACCGAGCCGAGGAATACCGCAGCCTGTTCACGACACTGGACCGGATATACGGCACCGACGCCGAGCGCCACCCGACCCTTCCCGGGAATCTTCGACTCGCCCTCAATCCATTCAAGCTGGCCCGGTACGAACCCAAGGTCCGGCGTTCGCCGGGACACCGCACCCTGTACACCATTCGGATCTGGCTGCAGCAGTTCCTCCTGGTGCTCTTCGTCCGCCTGAAGCTGACGGTAGGCGGCGTCGAATGGGACCGCTACCTGCCGACCCTCTCGGACACGTCGGACGTGCGCAAGTTCGACGGCATGCTCCGTATGGTCATGAGCGGCACCACCGCCCAACGGGAGCAGCTGAATGCTTTTTTGCAAGAACGTCATGCCGCAGGACACCTGGTCTGGGGGATGCACGTCGCAGGGAGCGCCATCATGACCTGTGTGGTGTTCGAACGCCTCGGCGATCAGGTTCACTTCGTCGATGGATCGGACGGCGGGTACGCCATGGCCGCCGCCGACCTCAAACGTCGGCTGGAAACGTCAACGTAAATCGTGCTCCGCGGCCCAGACCGTCACTTTCAAGCCCGACGACCGCATCATCCAGTTCCGCCAACTTGCGGGCCACCGCAAGACCGATGCCGAGGCCGCCCTGCTTGCGCGTCATGTGGTCTTCTGCCTGGAAGAACTCATCGAACGCACGGGACAGGTCCTGTCTGGACAGCCCGGCACCCGTGTCGGTCACGGACAGTTGCAGCCCGTTTTCGTCGTGTTGGCAGGTCACATGAACCTGTCCACCTTCCTCCGTGGCCGCCACGCTGTTCAGGATGGCGTTGCCCAGAATGCGCACCAGTCGGTCCAGGTCGGACCAAACCGAGACGTCCATGTTGGGCGCCGAGACAGAGAATGAAAGGCCCGCCTTGCGTACGACCGGCCCGTAGTCCTCCCCCAGCCTGAGAAGTACATCCCGGATGGAGACCGCCCGACGGGCCCCGTCCACATTGCCCAGCCGCAGCGCCTCGAGCTGCGTCATGGACTCGATGATGGATGCCATGCGATCGGCCGCGACGCGGGCGTCACCGGCAAACGTCTGTTGGATCCCCGTGGTCTCCTCCTGCAGGATATCGAGCGCCTGGTTCAGGATAGCGAGCGGCGTACGCAATTCATGCGAGGCGATGGCCATGAACTCGGTCCGGAAGGCCTCGAACGCCTGGAGCCGCTCATAGGCGGACTCGACATACCGGATTTGCCGGGCATTCCGAATGGCCAGTGCGGCCTGGTTGGCAAACCCGCTGAGCAACGCCTCGTCCTCGACGTCGAACGGTCCCGACCGCTTGTTGAGGGCCTCGAGAACGCCGGTGGCCCGTCCCTCAATGGACATCGGGACCGCGAGGAGCGAGTCGGTCCTGAAGTTCACGACCTCACCCACGACCTTGAAATGCTGTTCTGCGGCCCGCAGGTCATTCTGGATGACGGGATCGCCAGTCGTGAATACCCGACCGGCAATGCTGCCTTCGAGGGGAACCGGTATGGCGGCCAGATCCTCCTGGCTCGTACCGGTCGAAGCCACGAACCGGAGTTCCTGGTGTCGCTCGTCGAACAGCAGCAGCGAACCGGCTTCGCAGTCCAACAGCTGGGTAACGGCTTCTATGATATACGTAAGCAAGTCGTCCAGACTGCCGGCCGAATTCAACTGGATGGTCACGTCCAGCAGTCGCTGGAGGACCAGCCGGTCGCGGATGGGGGAATGAGGCATGCAGGAGAAATGGTTTGGGTCTTCCAAACTTAGGAGAAACCCGGCGGCAAATCGAGTCGGCACCCGGGAAGGTCCCCGAGAGGCGGATGTTCGGCGCCCCGTCGGCATCGGAAAAATTCACGCATCGTCAATATGGGTATTGTCGTACTTTATTCAGCGTCACACCAACCTTTCTGGACCAATGGAACTGGAACTGGAACTCGAGGAGATCACCGCCGCCTGGGACGAGGATGATGATGAGTACGTCTTTGATGACGAAGAGGATGAGGACGACGAATGGGAAGAAGACGACGAAGAAGAAGACTGGGAGGACGATGACGAGGATGACTGGGAAGACGACGAAGAAGACGACGAGTGGTAACAATCGATTGATTTCTGATTTCATTGAACATCATTACCGGCACTTCAACGCCGCAGCGCTGGTCGATGCGGCAAAGGGGTACGTGGATCACCTGCAGAAGGGCGGTAAGATGATGGTCACCCTGGCCGGTGCCATGAGCACGGCCGAACTGGGGTTGTCCTTCGCGGAGCTCATCCGTCGGGGACATGTGCACGCCATTACGTGCACGGGTGCCAATCTGGAGGAAGATGTCTTCAACCTGGTGGCCCATGACCATTACGTCCGTATTCCGCGGTATCGGGACTTGACGCCGGCCGACGAAGAGGCCCTGCTGGAGCGGCACCTGAACCGGGTCACCGATACGTGCATCCCCGAGGAAGAGGCCATCCGTCGCATTGAGAAAGCCGTCCTCGATCATTGGGTCGCCGCCGATGAGGCCGGTGAGCGGTATTTCCCGCACGAGTTCCTGTACCGGATCCTGCTCAGCGGCGTCCTGGAGGAGCACTACCAGATTGACCCTGCCGACAGCTGGCTGCTGGCGGCGGCCGAAAAGAACCTCCCCATCATTGTACCGGGCTGGGAAGACTCCACGCTGGGCAACATCTTTGCCGGGCACGTCATCAAGGGGACCGTCAAGAACGTCCACACGGTCCGGTCCGGAATCGAGTACATGACCTATCTGGCCGACTGGTACCGCAGGGAAGTCCCTTCGGCAGGCGTGGGTTTCTTCCAGATTGGCGGTGGCATTGCCGGCGACTTTCCCATTTGCGTCGTCCCCATGCTGGAGCAGGATCTTGAGCTCGACGACGTGAAACGCTGGGCCTATTTCTGCCAGATCAGTGATTCCACGACCAGTTACGGCTCGTACTCCGGGGCCGTGCCGAACGAGAAGATCACCTGGGGCAAGCTCTCCGCAGATACCCCTTCCTACGTGATCGAGTCCGACGCGACCATTGTCGCACCGCTCATCTTCACCTACGTCCTCGAACGTCTGGGCGACCAGGCTCATCCCAAAGGCCATTGAAAGAACCAATTGTCCCTGTCACCGCATGGTCCACTGACGATGCGGAAGCGTTGTATATGATGGGTACCTGGAGCGACGGGTACTACGCAGTCGGCGACAACGGAAACGTACATGCCACCCAGATTGGCAACCCGATCGACATCCGCCAGGTCGTGGATGCGCTCGTTGACCGGGGTGTCACCTTCCCGCTGCTCATCCGCTTCCAGGATGTACTCAAGGGGCGGGTCGTGCAACTCAATGAGGCGTTCCGCGAGGCCATCAAGGAGATGGAATACGGCAACCGGTATACGGGGGTCTATCCCATCAAGGTGAATCAACTCCACGAAGTGGTGGAGGAAGTGCTGGATGCCGGAAAGCCCTTCGGCATGGGCCTGGAGTGTGGCTCCAAGGCTGAATTGGTGGCCGCCCTCCCTCATCTGGAGAGTGATGACACGCTCCTGATCTGCAACGGCTACAAGGACCAGACCACGGTCGACCTCATCCTGACGGGGCAGTCCCTCGGCAAGAACGTGCTCCCGGTCATGGAGAAGTATGACGAGTTCGATGCCTTGATGGCGGCGTCGCGCAAGCGCAAAATCGCCACTCAGTTCGGCGTGCGCGTTCGCCTGACAACGGCCGGTGCCGGTAAATGGGCCGATTCCGGCGGAGACCTGTCCAAATTCGGCATCTCCATTCCCGAACTCCTCCGCGTCATTGAACGGCTGCATGAGTTGGACGAGGTGGATGCGTTCAAGCTGCTGCATTTCCACCTGGGCAGCCAGATTTCGGACATCCGGTCGCTGAAACGGGCGGTCAAGGAGATCACCCAGGTCTACGTCCAGATGCGGGCGCGGGGTATTCCGGTCGATTACCTGGATGTCGGGGGTGGCCTCGGCGTCAATTACGGCGCATCGTATGCCAGTGACGAAGACGGCATCAACTATTCCCTGCAGGAGTACGCCAACGCCATCGTACAGACGGTCAAGGAAGTGTGTGACGCGGCCGATGCACCGCATCCCGTCATCATCTCCGAAAGCGGACGCGCGCTCACGGCCCATCACTCCGTGCTGGTCGTGAATACCCTCGGCATGTACCGGAAGGACGAAATCAATGATGATTTCGAACCGTCCGAGGATGACCACCAGGTGGTAAAGGATCTGTTCGAGACGCTCTCCTGGGTCTCGGCGGGTGAGGAAATGGACCTTTCGCAGTTGCTCGAGGCGCTCCATGATGCCGCCGGCAAGCGTCAGGAAGCCGACTCCCTGTTCGGATTCGGGTACTTGAGCATTGAGCAAAAAGCGGCAGCGGAACGCCTGTACTGGTCCATTTGCCGCCGCTTGAATCGGTTCCTCCATGCGATGGACGAGGACGAGATCCTGCCGCCCGAACTGGATGCGCTGGACACCCACCTCGTGGACCAGTGCCTGTGCGACTTTTCCGTCTTCCAATCGGCGCTGGACCACTGGGCCATCGGCCAGCGCTTCCCCATCATGCCCCTCCAGCGCCTTGATGAGGAGCCCACGCGCCGCGCCGTGTTGGTGGACCTGACGTGCGATTCGGACGGAAAGATCAGCAGCTATGTCTCATCGGGGACGGACAAACGGTTCATGAACATGCACGCCATTGAACCGGGCGAGCCGTATTACCTCGGGTTTTTCCTGATGGGCGCGTACCAGGATATCATGGGCGATACGCACAATCTGTTCGGACGCGTATCGGAAGCCCACATCTACGCCGACGACGACGAACCGGAGGGCTTTTACATCGAGAAGATCCTTCCGGGAACGTCCGTGCAGGATATGCTGGCGCTTGTGCAGTACTTCCCGAACGATCTGCAGAACCGGATGAACAAGCTCATCCGGTCCAAGATCGATGACGGAACACTGCGCCCCCGGATCGGATTCGAACTCCTGGAGCGCTACAAGAAGGCGTTTGATCAACATACGTACTACACGACGCACGACAGGGCATGACAACCTCCCGATCCGTTACTGTTGGCCTGGTCCAGATGCAATGCGCTGAGGACGCGGCCACGAATCTGGAACGCGCCGTCCGGGGCATGGAGACGGCTGCGGAGGGCGGCGCAACGCTCGTGTGTCTTCCCGAGCTGTTCCTCTCCCCGTATTTCTGTCAGGCGGAGGATGTGGACCTGTTCCGCCTGGCCGAACCCATTCCCGGACCGACGACGGACCGGCTGGTTGCCGAGTGCGCGCGGCTCGGCGTATCGGTCGTCGCGAGCCTGTTTGAAAAGCGGGCCGAAGGCCTGTACCACAACACAGCTGCCGTCATCGACCCGAAGCGCGGATACCTCGGAAAGTATCGTAAAATGCATATTCCGGACGATCCGCTGTACTCGGAGAAGTTCTATTTCGCGCCGGGCGACCTGGGGTTCAAGGTCTTCGAGACCGCCGGGATCCGGGTAGGCGTCCTGGTGTGCTGGGATCAGTGGTATCCCGAAGCGGCGCGACTGACGGCCCTGATGGGCGCGGACGTCCTGTTCTACCCGACGGCCATCGGGTGGCACCCGTACGAGAAAGCGTCCCACGGGGAGGCCCAGCATGCAGCATGGGAGACCATCCAGCGCAGCCACGCCGTCGCCAACGGATGCTTCGTGGCCGCGGTCAACCGGTCCGGTTTCGAGCCGACCGTCCCGGGCGGCGCGCACCCCGAGGGTATTGAATTCTGGGGGCAGTCGTTCCTGGCTGGCCCCGACGGCATGATCCTCGAGAAAGGGCCGCAGGAGACGCCGGCAGACGAACCCATCGTCCTGCTGCACACGCTTGATCTTGATCGGATAGCTGAACAACGGGGCGGCTGGCCGTTTTTCCGGGACCGCCGCATAGACGCCTACGGCGACATCACGCGCCGCTTCATCGATGCCGACTGACGTGAACCCAAAGCGCCGCTTTCCGGCCGAGTGGGAGCCGCACGAGGGTACGTGGTTTTCATGGCCCCAGAACCGCGATACGTGGCCGACCGGCCTGCCCGAAACCGAACAGGCCCTGGCCGAGGCGGTCCGCGCACTGGCCAGTGGCGAAACGGTGTGGTTGAATTGCCTGGACCACGCGCACGTCCGTCATGTCCGGAACATCGTCGGTACGGACCGGAATATTGTGTATCCGGTCATCCCGACCAACGATGCGTGGTGCCGGGATCACGGGGCTACCTTCGTCTATGACGGCGAGGATCGGGTTGCGCTCGACTGGCACTACAATGCCTGGGGCGGCAAATACCCCCCCTTTGATCTCGACCAGCAGGTCGCGGCCCGGATGGCCGCAATGACGGGTGCACGGTGCGTGTCCGTTGACGTCACGCTGGAAGGCGGCGCGCTGGAAACCGACGGCCGGGGCACGTTGCTTACGACGGCCTCCTGCGTCCTGAATCCGAACCGGAACCCCGGATTGGACCAGGACGGGGCAGAATCCCTGTTCAGGGAGTATCTCGGCGTCGAGCGGATTGTGTGGCTGGAAGGGGAACTGGCGGGAGACGACACGGACGGTCACATTGACAACCTGGTCCGTTTTACGGATCCGGATACGCTCGTTTACCCGGTCGTTGCGGAGCAGGACGTCCACTTCAAGGGGTTTGAACGCAACCGTGAACTCCTGGAAGCAAATTTTCACGATGATATTCGTCTGATTGCCCTGCCGCACCCGGATCCTGTGTGGCACGAAGGCGTGCGACTGCCCGCCAGCTACATGAACTTCTACATCGGCAATTCCGTTGTGGTCGTACCCGTGTATGGCTGCCCGGCCGATGAAGAGGTCTGTTCGACGCTGGGCATACTGTTTCCTGATCGAACCGTGGTACCCATCCGCTGTACGGAGGTCATTCGGGGGCTCGGCGCCCTCCATTGCCTCTCGCAACAAGTACCCCGCAACCACCCTAGCACTACCTGAGCATCCCATGTCCGAACTCTCCAGTTCCGAATTCAAGGACTCCCGAGCCGCCCCGTCGGTGTCCCGTGAGAAGTGGGCCCTGCACGCACACGCCAAACTGTCCAAAGGCTATGTGCTGATTGTATCGCCCGTCCGCAAAAGCGCGAATTTCTTCATGCCGGGCAAGGGATACGACCCTTGTCCCATCATCACGGCCAAGCGACTGATTGAACAGGGTATCGTGATTGCCGATGGGAAGCACCCGCTGGGCGACCGGTATCGACTTGCACCGGATGTCGATCCCACCCTGGTGGTTCCCCCGGTCGTCGTCGATGACGATGATGACGACGATGTGGACACGGGTGGCGACGACCTGACGGATGCCTTGGACACCCTTGGCGGAGACGCGGACGAGGAAGAAGAGGACGAGGCGCCCGAAGAAGAAGACTGACGCGACGCCCACCAACGGAGAGCCCATGCTGCACGATTTCCTGACCTTCTTCGAGACCATTCCGTCATCGTACCGGTCAATCGTGCTTGTGTCGGGAATCGTGCTGTTCTGGGCGCTCGAGGGTGTAATCCCGTTGTTTTCGTGGGCCTACAAGCGGTATCGGCACGCTGCGCTGAACCTTGTATTCACGCTCACCACGCTGGTGGTCAACCTGGGTCTCGCGTTTCTGATCGTCTGGGCGGCCGATTGGACAGGAGAACGCGGATTCGGAGTACTCTATCTGGTGGATTTGCCGCTCTGGGTCCATGTACTCGGTGGCGTGCTCCTGCTGGATTTGATCGGCGCATGGTTCATCCACTGGCTGGAACACCGGGTTCGGTGGATGTGGAAATTCCATCTCATCCATCATACCGATACGCACGTGGACGTCACTACGGCGCTGCGGCATCACCCGGGAGAATCGGTCTTCCGCGCGCTGTTCACCGTGATGGCCATCCTGGTGGCGGGCGTACCCATTGGCGTTGTGTTCCTGTATCAGACCCTCTCGGCGCTTTTTTCCCAGTTCAACCATGCGAACATCTCCCTTCCGGGTTGGCTGGAGCGGAGTTTGTCCTTCGTCTTTGTCACGCCGGACATGCACAAGGTGCACCATCACTGGGTTCAGCCCCAGACGGACACGAATTACGGCAACATCTTCTCCCTGTGGGACCGCTGGTTCGGTACCTATGACCCGATGCCGGCGACGGAGGTCCGCTTCGGTATCGATACCCACATGGATCCGGAGGAACACGATGACCTGGTCAACCTGATGGGCATTCCGTTCCAGACGTACCGGCCGCCGACAGGCGCCAAGTTTTCCGATCCCGGCCCGTCGCATCCAGGGCCGTCGGATTCCGGACCTGTGGCGCTCATTCTGCTGTTCCTGCTCCTGTCCGGTTGCGCGGGCTCGGCGGCGTTGACAAGTGCACCCGTTTCGCGGGAGATCGAGGTGGACGCTGATGTCGTCGAGTGGTTCGACCATTTCAACGAGATCGCGGATACGCGACTTCGCGTGGGCGTACAACATGATGATGACTACCTCTACCTGGCTGTCGTCAGCACGCAACGGGCCACCGTACAGCAGATTGCCCGCGAGGGACTGACCATCTGGTTCGACACGACTGCGGGCAAGCAAACCGGGTACGGTTTACGCTATCCGGTGGGGCCGCCGCCACAGGGAGGTCCTCAAGCTCGCACGGGCCCCGAGCGGGATCCGGGCCTGATCGATCTGTTTTTCGAAGTTGACAAACCCATCCGGAGACCGGTGGCATCGGCCCCGGGACTCCAGGCGCACATGGGCTTTGACTTCGGAGCATTCACCATGGAACTGCGGATTCCCAGGCACGATGTCGGGCCCGACGGATTCCATGTCCATTTGCCGCCCGGATCTACCGTACAGATCGGTTTCGAGACCGTCGGCCAGGACACGGACGGAGACTCGTCGACCGACCGCGGGACGGGCGGACGCGATATGGACGGCGCCAGGGGCAATACGGGCGGCTTCGGAGCCGTAGGGCGGGACTTCGGCGGACGCGGCGCAGGCGGACCCAGCCCGCTCTTTACCGGCGCGATCGAGGCCTGGGTCCGGGTCACGCTGCCTGAATAGAGCCGAGCCTACCGGATGGTCTGGTTCCGGAAGAACTGGACACCACCGGATGCTCCGCCGACGAACAGGTCCATGTCCCCGTCGCCATCTATATCCGCCCATTCCGGCGCGGACAACGCTTGGACGGGAATGTCCAGTGCTCCGAACAGTTCGAAGTCCGGCGCTTGGGGCGTGCCATTGTTCACGAACAACTGCAATCCGTCCAGTTCGGTGCCGATGACCATATCCATGTCACCGTCGCCATCCAGATCCACGAATGACGGGAAAGCCCGACGTCCCATCTTGATGCCCAACCACTCATCGGAGACCAATTCGAATACGGCCTCTTCGGGCGTGCCGATGTTCTGCCAGTAATTCAGGTTACCGGAGGCTTCCCCTGAGACCAGGTCCAGGTCCCCGTCTCCATCCAGGTCAACCAGCGCCGGCGTGGTGTTCTGGCCCCGCGTAAGCGTTACCCATACCGGATCCACTTCCGTGAACGATGGCATGGACGGGCTGCCTTCGTTCCGCCAGTAGGCCATCTCACGGTTCCACTTGCCGATCAGGTAGTCCAGGTCGCCATCGGCATCCAGGTCCGCAATGGCCGGGTTTTGATGGTAGGTTTCTATGTAGTCCTGGGCTTCGCGGAAGACGAATTCAGGGGCCGTGGAGGTGCCGGTGTTCTCGTAATAGAACAGGAGCGACGTGCGCTGGTTGGTCGGTTCGATCTTGTTGCCGACCAGCATGTCCAGATCCCCGTCGCCGTCCAGGTCCGCCAATTTGACAATGCTCTCGCTTCCCACGTCCAGGTCCCGGATGGCCCGGGCCGTACGTACCTCGAATTTCTCAGGTCCCGTCTGCTCGAAATAATAGAAATTCTCCCGGGTGGTCGCGTTCGAATTGAACGCACCGCCCAGAACCCCCATGAACAGATCCAGATCGCCATCCCCGTCGATATCGACCAGGACCGGCGCATTGTATCCGGAAGTGGCTACCGGGTTGTCCAAGGGGAAATTCTGCGGCTCACCGCGGAATGACGGCGCACCACAGGAACCTTGATTCCGGATGAGCAGCAGGCCGGCTTCGAAGAAATCGCCCCACAGCAGGTCCTCGTCCCCGTCCCCGTCCAGATCCCCGAACGTCATGGTGTTGGCTCCATGGAGCGTTGCGTTCTCGCCCACGATCTCGATGTCCTCCCACCGGTCAATGACCATGCGGAAGCGCGGAATCAGGTCGTCATCCATGCCCACGGATTCGTACCGGGTGATGGTCCCGGTAACGCGCCCGATGAAAAGGTCCAGATGCCCGTCGCAATCGATGTCGGTGAGGTGGGGAATATTCTGCCGGTCCGCGAAAATGGGTGTCCCGTCGGCATCCTTCAGCGAATCTTCCGCGACCACGAAGCGGGCCTCTTCCGGGGTGCCTTCGTTCCGCCAGTACTTGACATAGCTGTAGCGGGACTCGGACATGATGTCCATGTCGCCATCCCTGTCCACGTCCAGCATTCGATACCACTCTCCGACGTCCAAGCCGGCATACTCGTCGGTCCGCCAGGTGAACTCGGGCGATGTCGCCGATCCCGTATTTTCAAAATGGATGACGCTACCGGCTTCTTCCTGAACGAACAGGTCCTGATCCCCGTCCCCGTCAATATCCGCGAATTGGGCCCGCGGAACGTTGAACCCACCGCGGAAGGGCATGCTGAGCGGTGCCCCTTCCTCTCCCCGGACCTCGAACGGCGAAACTTCCTGGAGGAAACGGGGCGGGAAGACAGAAGCGTCGTCCTGGATGGTAAGGGAATCGGTCGAACGGCAGCCGGCGAGCAATACCACGCCCCCGGCAACCAACCATGTCAATCGTCTCATTGAATCAGCGTGCATTGATGCCTGTGGCGTAATTCCCGACCTCGATGACCTTCACCACCTCGAACGTTTCCAGGTCGATGACCGTGACCGTACCCGGGTATTCATCCGGGTTCGTCGTTGAAGGCCGGCTGTGGTCCAGGTTATTGTTGCTTACGAAGATGTACCGACCGGCAGGGTCCATGGCCACGGCATGCGGCTCATTGAAGCCTTCGCCGTCGACGGTGCGGGTGACCTCACGGGCCTCCACGTCGATTTCAATGACCGAGTTCGTCTTCTTGCGCGCAACATAGGCATATTTCCCGTCCTTGGAGAAGACCGAGTGCCACGGATCTTCACCCACATCGAACTGCTCTGCAATCGGCAACTCAAAGGCACCGTCCTCGTCCGTGTTGAAGAAGAACATGCGGCCGGACATCTGACCGGGGCTGAGCAGGGTCCCGTCGACCGGCGAAATGGACATGTCCATGAACATGTGGTTGTGCATCTGACCGCCGTCGATGTCCGTGAACGCCAGATCGCCGGAGGCCATGTCGATGGTGACCAGACGATCTTCATCCATGGAGGCCACGAAGACGTGGCCCCCGTCCGGAGAGACCGCAAGCGCATGCGGGCGGGGAACGAACACATCCAGTTCCTCGATCTCCATGGTGTCCCGGTCAATCATTCCGATCCGACGCGGTGGGTTGACCGCGCCCATGGACCGTCCCACGTACAACTTGTCACTCGAGGCGTCCAACTTGACCAATCCGGCCACTTCGAATTCAGCCTGTCCAACGAGTTCATTGTCCCGCGTAAACTTGAGGACCCGATTGGCCCCGATGACCGACACGTACCAAAATGACCCGTCGGGCTCGACGGCCACATCGTGCGGCTTGGAGTTGACATCGAACCCGAAGGGACCCAGATCCACGGTCGTCTCCACTTCGAGCGTGCGGGCGTTGATAACGGTGACCGAGCCACTGCCCTGATTCGTGACGTACACGAAATCATCTTGACTACTCGTTGCGCGGGTGGCATCGGTTTGGGCGCATGCCGGCAGGACAATGAGGGCTGCCAGAAGAATGGCCACAGGGGAAAGGAATCTCATGGTACTCAGGACGTCATGTGGTGTGAAAACGTGCATCCTCTCACGTCAGGCCGATCAATTCGTTCCAGTGTGAACCTTGGATCAACACGTGTCCCATCCCCCGCTTGCATCCTATCTTCGAACAAAACGGAGAACCACATGATTTTGATTACAGGTGCCAACGGCCAGATCGGCGTCGATCTCATGGATGCCCTGGCCGAACAGCATGGCACAGACGCCCTCCTGGCCACCGATGTCCGTCCACCGCTGGCCGATCCCCCTCCGGTCCCGTTCGCCGTGCTGGACGTAACGGACCAGTCCGCCGTGGACCGGATCCTCGATGCGCACGACATCACGTCCATTGTCCACCTGGCGGGCATCCTGTCCGCGACGGGTCAGCAGTATCCGGACCTGTGCTGGGCCGTGAATGTCACCGGCCTGAGGAACATGCTCAATGCGGCACGCAGCCGCGACCTTCCCCTTTTCTGGCCCTCCTCCATCGCCTCGTTCGGCACCACGACACCGCGGGAACGGACCCCGCAACACACCATCACCGAGCCGGACACCATGTATGGCGTCACCAAGGTGACCGGAGAACTGCTGTCCCAATTCTATGCCACGTACTACAATGTGGATGTCCGCAGCGTGCGGTTTCCCGGCGTGGTCAGCCACGCGGCCCCTCCCGGTGGCGGCACGACCGACTGGGCCGTGGCCATGTTCTTCGATGCCATCTCGCAGGGCGCCTACCGGTGCTTTGTGGGCCCGGAAACCCGCATGCCCATGATGTACATGCCGGACGCCGTCAAGTCCGTCCTGGACCTGATTTCGGCCGACTCCGCGAGCCTGACGGTGCGCACGAGCTACAACATCGCCGCCATCAGCTTCACCCCCGCCGAATTGGCGGATGCCATCCGGCAATGGCTGCCCGATTTCACGTGCACGTACGAACCGGACTACCGGCAGCAGATTGCCGATTCATGGCCGACCTCCATCGATGACTCCGAGGCTCGCCGAGACTGGAACTGGCAACCCGAATACGACCTTTCGGCCATGACCCACGACATGCTCGTGAACGTCGCGCGGCGCCTGGGTCATCGAACCCTCGAAAAGCGACTGCTGGGCGCTTAATTTCCCTCCAGCCTTTTCCGACTTCTTTCACCGAGCCCGCAACCAGCCCCCGTCCATCATGTTCGACTCTGCCCGACCCCAGATCCAGGCCATCCTCGATGACATCCGTGCTTCCGGTCTGTACAAGGAAGAGCGCGTCATCACGTCCCAGCAGGCCGCGGAAATCCACGTGTCCACGGGTGAGGATGTACTCAACTTCTGCGCCAACAATTACCTCGGCCTGGCCAACCACCCTGCCCTGATAGCAGCCGCGAAAGAAGGGCTGGACCACTATGGGTTCGGACTGTCGTCCGTCCGCTTCATCTGCGGCACGCAGGATGTCCACAAGGACCTGGAGCGCAGGATCGCTGAATTCCATGGTACGGAGGATACGATCCTCTACGCGGCCTGCTTCGATGCCAACGGCGGCGTCTTCGAGCCGCTCCTGGATGCCGAATGCGCCGTCATTTCGGATGCGCTCAACCATGCCTCCATCATTGACGGCGTCCGGTTGTGCAAGGCGGCACGGTATCGCTACGCGCACGGCGACATGGCCGACCTGGAACGGTGCCTGAAGGAAAGCGAGGGAGCCAAACGCCGGATTATTGTGACCGACGGCGTATTCAGCATGGACGGTGCCGTGGCCAAGCTGGACGAGATCTGCGACCTGGCAGACCGGTACGGTGCCATGGTGATGGTCGACGAGTGCCATGCCACCGGTTTCTTCGGACCTACCGGCCGGGGTGCGATCGAGCACTGCGGCGTCATGGGCCGTGTGGACATCATTACCAGTACGCTTGGAAAGGCACTCGGTGGTGCCATGGGCGGATTCACGACGGGGCGCAAGGAGATCGTGGAGCTGCTCCGGCAGCATTCGCGTCCCTACCTGTTTTCCAACTCCCTTGCTCCGGTCATTGCCCACACCAGCATCAAGGTGCTGGACATGCTGACGGAAACCACCCAGTTGCGAGACCGGCTGGAAGCCAACACGGCCCGGTTCCGCTCCGCCATGACGGACGCAGGGTTCGACATCAAGCCGGGCGTCCACCCCATCGTGCCCATCATGCTGTATGATGCGCGCCTGGCCCAGGACATGGCCAGCGAATTGCTGCAGGAAGGCATTTACGTCATCGGATTCAGCTATCCGGTCGTGCCCAAGGGCCAGGCGCGTATCCGCGTCCAGATTTCGGCAGCCCATTCGGATGCCCACCTGGACCAATGCGTGGCCGCATTCGTCAAGATCGGTCGCAAGCACGGCGTGATATCCTGAGCGCCTGACGGCCGTTTCATGACGACTGCAGCCCATGAAAAGTAAAGGGGCGGGGCGCTTTCAGCGCCCCGCCCCTTCTTCTTTCAGTAAGAATCTGCTCTGCAAGCAGGTCCTTCGGTTACTTCATCAGGACCAGCGTACGGGTCTGGTTGAAGGATCCCGCATCCATCCGGTACAGATACATGCCGCTCGGCATGGCGCGTCCGGCTGCATCCCTCGAATCCCACTGGACCGAGTACTGACCGGGGGCCATCTGTCCGCTGACCAGCGTGCGTACCTGCTGGCCCAGCATGTTGTAGATCGTGATGTTCACGTTCGCGGCTTCAGCCACGTTGAACTGGATGGTCGTCGTCGGATTGAACGGGTTCGGATAGTTCTGGCCGAGCATGAACGCATCGGGCAGCACTTCCTGTGCCGGTTCATCCAGATCGGACTTCGGATCGTCCACACCATCAACGTCTCCGTCGACCGCCGTTTCATCGTCGGTCGGCTTCGCGTTTCCGTTGTCAATCACATCATCGGGCTCTTCGATTCCGGTGCTCATGGCGGACGCCGAGAACACACCCACGTCGGAGAACGCGGAGATGACCCCGTTGCCGCTGGAGCGGACCTGCCAGAAGTACATGCCTGGCTCGAGGCCATCCGGACGATAGTACGCGTTGGCCACACCCTCGAACACCGTCGGATTCGACATGTCCGGGGACGTGCTCAGGTACAGATCGTACGTCACCCCTTCACCGGCTGCAACGGGCAGGATCCAGCTGATGGTCGGCGACAGCGTACCAACGCGAACACCACCCACCGGGCTGCCCACGCGCGGCTGCACAGCGACGGCACCGGCATCGACGACAAAGCTTTCTGCTGCCGAGTAGGTCCCGAATGTGGCTCCACCGTCATTGGAGACGGCCACGCGCCACCAGTACGTATGACCCGGAATCAGATCGTTGACGGCCAGGAACTGGTCTGTCGTGACCTGGGTCTGCGTGACCGTACCGATATTGATGAAGTTCTGTGTGTAGCTCCACTGGACGCGATAGGCGTTCGGACCCAGCGTGGACCCGTTCACATACCAGTTGAACACGGCCTGGTCATCGGACAGGATGAGTCCACCGACCGGGTACGTCAGAACAGCGTTCAGCGTGCTCAAAAGACCCGTGACCGTGAAGGAGCCCTGGGACTGCGGATTCGTCCAATCTGATTGTCCACCACCCGTGTAGTTGGCACGGACGCGCCAATGGACGACATCACCGTACGACAGCCCCGTGATGGTGTACTGGGTGTTGGTCAATCCCGTGACCGTGGTGCAGTTTGTGGTGAAACCGGAATCGTCACAGTACTGGACATCGTACGTGGACACACCCAGGGCCGGGCCGTTCAGGTACCAGGTCAGCGGCTGGGTCAGGGAGTAGGTCGTCGGATTGCCGATCGGCCAGCTGGCAACCGGGAACGCATCGTCCTCACCACCCACGACATGGAAGGTCTCCACGACGGAGTCCAGATCGGGCGTGATGCCATTGGACGACGTCACGCACCAGGCGTAGTCGCTGCCCGGCAGCAAGCCCGTTACCTGGGTCTGCGTGACCGAAACGGTCGGCAGCGACACCGCACCCGGGGCCACCTTCAGGGCTGCACAGCTCGCTGGAACCGCGCCACCCGTGTAGTCCAGGTACCACACCGTATAGTCCAGACCACCGAACTTGGTGCCCGTGAACCAGTGCAGCGTCGGCGCCGTGGTATAGATTTCCAGGCCATCCACAGGATAGCTCGGGGTCACCGCGACGTTCGTTCCCACACCCTGCGTGGTAAACTCTTCGTAACCGGACCATGCGGACTGCTGTGCGCCAAGGTTGCTCCGGACGCGCCATACATACGTCACACCGGGATCGAGTCCCCCGCAGAACGTATCGGTATCGAACTGGAGTCCCGTCAGACCGGTGGTCGAACAGACCGTTGGACCGGTCGGAACCGGAACGGCCGGCGTGCTCGTGCCATCCGCCAGATAGACTTCGACGTCGAAGGTCAGGTTGTTGAACGGACCACCGGTGTACCAGGACAGCACCGGATCGTTCACGTATACGATGTGACCGTCAACCGGATAGCTCTGGATGGGCACAACGGCGCGTACCACCGTCTGGAACTCGGCGAGTTCAGACAGACCGACCATGCGATCCGTCTCATCCAGGTCATGGATTTCCTGCGGCACCCAACCGGTGGGAGGCACCGGCCACATGGTCGCTACACGCCACGTGTAGGTCGAGCCATACAGAATGGGGGTCGGAAGGTTGTTCGAGGAGAACATGGTCACCTCGGTGAAACCATCGGCGGCATTGGTGTTGTCATCGTTCTCGATGTCCCCACCCATGATGGCCGGCGTGGCTCCATCGAACGACAGCTTGTCGTTCAGGTCCAGGTCCATGCGCCAGTACAGATCGTGTGACGTGGCGTGGGCCACATCCCAAGAGAAGTTGAAGATGTCCGTGTTGTGGAGCGTCAAACCATCGGCCGGATAGTTCAGCGTCGGCTGCAGCTCGTCGATCGTACGGAACGTGGCCGTCTGGCAGAACACGGCGCCGGACAACATGTCGGCCGTCAGTCCCCAGTAATACTGGGTATCGTTCAGGAGCACAATGCCCGCATCCCGATCGGCATCCGTGATGAAGTGGTCTTCATTCAGTCCCGTGGCAATAAGGGGTGTTACACCGTCTTCCTTGAGCGTCGTCGTGAAGACGGGTGCCGACAGGTCACTGTTCAGCGACACTTCAAGAAGCAGCGTGGTCAGCGACGACGGGTGCGGTCCGGCCGGCCAGTTCTCGATGTCCCAGTTGAAGTACGGCTCGATCGAGATTCCCGTTTCCGTGTTCAGCGGATACATCCAGTCACCCTCGTAGGTGCTGCCGAGGTAGGCATTCGGATCGGAGAAGCGCAGGTCCACGATCTCCATGCCGGTGTAGGTCACGTCCTGCTCACCGGAGTCGAAGGAGTAGACCCCATCGGTATTGTTCGTTTCGACGAGGGTGACCTTGTCTCCCAGGCCGAGCGAGCCGGTATTCAACGTGAACCGGTCTCCGGGCGTGAGTGTGGTCGGCGCCTGGCCGTTCACCGTGATGGCATACTCCACCGTGGGCTCGACGTCGAAGATGTCGCTGCCCGAACCGCCGTTGATGACCACCGTGTCGAGACCGCCGAACGCGAACGTCGTGATTTCACTGGAAGCCACGGAGGAAATCTGGCTGTGCGTCAGGGAGAAATCGACATTCAACGTGATGTCGTCATCCGTAGCCGGGAACGTGAACGTCCGTGTGGTACCGGTCAGGTTGTCCATGATGGGCTCGAGACCGGTGTAGGTCATGAGGTTGCCATTTACGGTCACCGTTCCGTCATTCGCGTTGGCGTAGACGTGATCGATGGTCACGATGCCCGGACCGTCGTCCAGGATGAGGTCGTCGGAGTTCGTTCCACCGGCACCGCCGTTGTACGTCAGGTTCGGACCAGCGAGCGGATCGCCTGCCGACCAGTCCACCGTCAACGTGTCGTCGTCGTCACCGCCATTGATGACCACCGCGTTGTTCACGTTGGCATCGAGGAGACCGAAGGCAAAGGTGTCGTTTCCGGCCAGACCGTTGAAGGTCGTGGTGGTACCTGCGCGACGGTAATCCATCGTAAGCGTGCCATCGGTGGTCCGGGATTGGTTGTCAGCCGCATCACCGTCGTCGCTGATGACCACGGCGTCGGGACCGGCCGAGAAGTTGAACACCTTGTTCGTGGCACCCAAATCGTCCTCGTTAACCGGAGAGTTCAGGTACGTGAAGTCATTGCCGCCGTCAATGTCGACCGTGGACGCAGCGAAATCATGCGTGATGGTCATGAAGCCGGAGCCGTTGTCCAGAAGGAAAGAGTTGGTTCCGGTACCGCCGTCCCAATCCACCGTACCGGCCGCCACGGGAATCCCGTTCAGGAAATCGACCAGCAGGTCGTCGTCGTCGGCTCCGCCCAGGATGGACGTAGCGTGTGCCGCCGCCGAGTCGAACGCCTGGAGCGTCAAGGTGTCGTTGCCCCCGCGAGCATCCACCGTGAGCGTCGGCGTCCCACCGGTCGGGTTGTTGAAGGTTACGTCGGTGTTGCCGTCGCTGATGAAGCTCTCGCCGTCACCGGCATCGCCGTCGTCGCCGATGGTACCCGTGTCCGCACCGGCCGTGAAGAAGTACGTGCGATCCTCGACCGTCAGGTCGTCGTCCACGTTCTCCGTGTTCGAATACGTGATGATGTTGGGCAGACCGACGTCAATCGTACCGGCTTCGAAGTCATGGGTTACGGCCGTGTACGAATTGTTCGACAGGTTCAGGTCGTCCGATGCACCCGGTCCACCGTCAAAGGACAAGGGGCCGGTAGCCAGCGGGCCATCGCTGGCCATGTCCACGTTGAGTTCGTCATTGCCCGTTCCGCCCAGGATGTCGATGTTCGAGCCCGTGAATGCCGAATCCAGGACATCAATGTTGATGGTATCGTTGCCACCACCTGCGTCGATGTTCAAGTCCGTCGTCGCGGCGACATTCACGAGGATGGGAGTTCCGTCATCGGAATCGACCAGGATCACGTCGTCGCCGACGCCACCACCTTCCGTGATATCGATGATTTCATCGTTGCCCGTGCCGTTGAAGAGACGGGTGACCGCCGGTACGTCGTCGACTACGTCTTCGAGGTTGCTGTACGTGATCGTGCCATCGTCGACGTCAATCGTCCCTGCGCCCGGCCCTGTGAACGTGTGCGTCACGGGGTCGTTGTTGACGTTGTCGGTCACGGTCAGGTCGTCGGTCCCGCCGACGCCGCCGTCCACCGCTACACCACCGGCCGGAATCGGATCGCCGTTGGTCAGGTCAATGACGAAATTGTCATTCGCTGCAGGGTCACCTGTCAAGGAAAGGGACGTGACATCGGCCAGCGGGGCCTGGAAAATCGGGTTGCCGTTGAAGTCGACCTGGATGTCCGTACCACCGGTCAGGGTCGTTGTGGTCGTACCACCTCCCGGAGGAACCGTGAAGGAAATCGGACCACCCGCGCCGAGGACTTCGAATTGATAGTCTTCGATCTCCCCCTGTGCGACAGCCGGTGCACCGTAATTGGTGTTGGGATCGGCCACCGTGACGGTTCCAACCTCAAAAATGAACCGGAACCACCGTCCCGGGGCCGGATTCGCCACACCCACGCCCGTCACGGAGATCTGATGCGTCCCTGCACCTGGAATCAGGAAGATCTGCTGGGCATTGTCAGTGAACGTGGCGTTGTCCTGCGTGTCCGGCCAGACGCTGAGACGTCCTGCAGCCTTGGTTTCCACTTCCAGGAACAGCGTACCGTTGGCCACGACAGGGCTCACCTGGGTCACGCCATCCGGTACCGGATTGTACGTCAGACCCAGCGTGTTGATGATCGAACCGTCGCCAATGGATGCGGTGTTGTCAAAGCCCGCGTTTCCGACGTCCTGGGCCAATGCGGGCGATGCAAGACCTACGAGCAGCAGACTGAACGTCCATGCAAACGTAGAAAAACGGGTCCGCAGCGTATTGTAACGGTAATTCATGGTATTTCTGGGGCTCCAGACGCGGGTTGCGACGGGATATGGTGGTACTCCGGGTACAGTATGTCAGGTATGGAGTACGTACGAAAGTATGAAATTCGCAATCGGTGCACACAAAAAGAGCGGGTGTCTCCTGTGTCCAACCCATACTGGATTTTCACCTCCGGACCTGACCGAGCAACGTAGCTTGCAACCGGAACTGAACACACGCGCAACGCCCCACCATGATCCTGATCCTCAAGCCGAATACCGATCCCAACGGAGAGTCGTATGCCCAGCTGGTACGCCACCTGGATTCGCTGGACGACATCCGGTACAAGACCCACGTCATCCAGGGTACCGAGCAGACGCTCACCGAGATCTACCTGCTGGGCAATACCAAAGCCCTGCAGAAGGAAGCCATGCAGAGTCTCCCGTGTGTGGAGCGCGCCGTCCGGGTACAGGAAGCCTACCGCATACTGGGTCGTCACGGGCACGAAGAACGTCAGACCGGATTCACCTACAATGGCGTGACCTTCAGCCAGTCCACGCTGCACGTTTTCGCCGGACTGTGCGCCGTGGATATCCCGGAGCACGTCGAGCAGATGATGCAGGCGCTCCAGGAACACGGTCAGGTCACGACGCGGATGGGCGCCTACAAACCGCGGACCAGCCCCTACTCCTTCCAGGGCCATGGTGCCAGTTGCCTGCCATGGGTATTCGACCTGGCGGGCAAGTACGGGATCAAGGTCATTGCCATGGAGGTGACCCATGAATCCCATGTCGACGAGATCCATCAGGCACTCGCAGCAACCGGGAATCCGACCGGCGTCATGCTCCAGATCGGCACCCGGAATACCCAGAATTTCGAACTCCTCAAGTCCGTGGGACGTCAGAATACGTATCCGGTCCTGTTCAAGCGGGGCTTCGGCATCACGCTCGACGAAAGCCTGAACGCCGCCGAATACCTGGCCAGTGAAGGCAACAGGAATGTCATTTTCACGCTCCGGGGCGTCAAGACCAGCATGGGCGACCCGCATCGCAATCTGGTGGATTTCTCGCATGTCCCGGTCGTCAAGCGTCTGACCCGGATGCCGGTCTGTGTGGATCCATCCCATTCCGTCGGGACCCGCGACATGGCTCCGGACGGCATAAGCGATGTCATGCACGCCACGGCCCAGGGAGTCATCGCTGGCGCCAACATGATCCTGGTGGACTTCCACCCCGCCCCCGCCAAAGCCCTGGTGGATGGACCCCAGGCGCTCCGGATTCCGGAGCTGGGGCGATTCCTGGAGGACGTATCCATCGTTCGCGAGGCCTACCTGAAACGATGCGCGCTGGCGGCTTCCTGATGGGAGATGCGCTCGGCGACGTGCTTCCGGGCGTCAGATTCCTGCACGGGTGAAGACGTCGTCCACGAGTGTCCGGGCATCCCGTTGGATGCGCTCCAGATGGGCCTGGTCCACGAAGCTTTCGGCGTAAATCTTGTAGATATCCTCCGTCCCTGAAGGCCGGGCTGCGAACCATCCGTTCTCCGTTTCGACCTTCAGACCGCCGATGGGCGCGTTGTTGGCCGGCGCGCGGGTCAGGATGCGCGTGATGGGATGGCCGCCGACGGTCGAGGCCTGCACGTCGTCCACGGAAAGGGCCGAGAGCGCCTTCTTGCGGGCCGGACCGGCGGGAGCATCGGTGCGTGCATAGATCGGTGCGCCGAATCGTTCCGTGAGCGCCGTGTAGTGCTCCCCGGGATCCTTCCCTGTATGGGCCGTGATTTCGGCGGCCAACAGATTCATGATGATGCCATCCTTGTCCGTCGTCCACGTGGTCCCGTCCCGACGCAGGAACGATGCGCCCGCACTCTCTTCCCCGCCGAAGCCATACGCCGACGACAGGAGCCCGTCCACGAACCACTTGAACCCGACCGGGACCTCGGCAACACGGCGCCCCAGGTCACCCGCCACACGGTCAATCATGGAGCTGGATACGAGGGTCTTGCCGATCTGCGCGTCCCGCGGCCAGGACGTCCGGTTACGGAACAGGTACTGGATGGCGACGGCCAGGTAATGATTGGGATTCATGAGTCCGGCCGACGGCGTGACAATACCGTGACGGTCGAAATCGGGGTCGTTCCCGAATGCCACATCGAACCGGTCCTTGAGGTCCACCAGGCCGGCCATGGCCCACGGCGATGAACAGTCCATCCGGATTTTCCCGTCCCGGTCCAGCCGCATGAACGAAAATGTGGGGTCAACGCCCGGATTCACGACGGTGATGTCGATGCCATACCGCTCGGCGATCAGGTCCCAGTACGCCGCGCCAGCCCCCCCCATGGGGTCGGCACCCAATCGCAGGCCGCTGGCCGCAATGGCCTCCATGTCGACGACCGCGCCCAGGTCGGAAATGTAGTCACGACGAAGGTCCATGGGGCGGGCGGCGTCCAGCGCGTCCTGGAAGGATACGCGCCGGACGCCGCCCGCCCCCTTCCGGATGAGTTCATTCGCGCGATCCTGGATCCACCGCGTGACATCGGTATCGGCAGGCCCCCCGGTGGGCGGATTGTATTTGAAGCCGCCGTCCTCCGGCGGATTGTGGGACGGCGTAATGACGATCCCATCTGCCCGGCGGCTCCGCGTCCGGTTCCAGCCCAGGATGGCCCACGAAATGACCGGCGTCGGCACCGGATCCAGGTTTTCCTGGTAGATAACGGCGACATCGTTGGCGGCCAGTACTTCCATGGCCGTTTCCAGGGCCGGGGCTGAGAGCGCGTGCGTATCGGCCCCGATGAACAGCGGCCCGTCAATGCCCTGCGCGCGCCGGTACTCGCAAATGGCCTGCGTAGTAGCCAGGATGTGGATCTCGGTGAACGATGCGTCCAGCGATGAGCCCCTGTGACCGGACGTGCCGAAGGCGACCGGCGGTCCACCCGGCGCTGCGGCATCGGCCGAGCGCGTGAAGTACGCATCGACCAGGGCCGCCGTGTCCATGACCATGTCAGCCGGGACAGACCTTCCGGCGAGGGGGTGGATGTCGGAAAGACCGTTCGAAGAAGTCGGGCTCATGGGAAAGCAGAATTGGATGTACCTTGACGACCGCAAACATACTGGATGTCATTCATGGAAGTTCTCGGCATTGATATCGGCGGCACAGGAATAAAAGGAGCCGTCGTCGATGTGACCACGGGAATGCTGGTGACCGACCGGCACCGCATTCCGACCCCTCAACCGGCCACACCTGCTGCCGTCGCCGACGTAGTGGCGGAAATCGTGCGACATTTCGGATGGAACGGGCGGCTCGGATGCACCCTGCCGGCCCGCGTCGAGCACGGGCTGGTGCGGACGGCCACCAACATCCATGACGACTGGGTGGACACGCGCGTGGACGAATTGCTCGGACACGCGACGGGGCTGGACGTGCATACCTTGAATGATGCCGATGCCGCCGGTGTCGCCTCCATGGCGTTCGGCGCCGGGCAGGGCCGTGACGGATTCGTGTTCTTCGTAACCGTCGGCACGGGAATCGGGACCGCCCTCTTCATGGACCATCATCTGGTACCCAACACCGAACTGGGGCACCTCTCGCTTCGGGGCATGCCGGCAGAGAATTACGCCAGCAACCGGGTGCGTGAAGAGGAAGGGCTCTCGTGGGAAGCCTGGGCGGGGCGTTTCCAGGAATACCTGGACCGTGTCGAATTCCTGTTCGCACCGGACATCATCATCATTGGCGGCGGCATCTCGCGTCCCCAGAAGGCCGCCGAATACATGCCCTTCCTTAAAACCAATGCCGAACTCCTGACCGCAGCCCTGGAAAACGAAGCCGGCATCATCGGAGCCGCCTGGGTCAGCGCACAATCCTGACGCGATCCGGTACCACGAGGACGTTCGGGAAGGTCCGGGAGAGGGCGTCATGCAGGGCCATGGCCCGGTTGCGTGTGGTGAAGTTACCTATCCGGACCCGATAGTACGGAGAAGCGAATACATTGTAGACGTCTTCCGCCCCACGGATTCCCAACCGTCGCAGGTCCTCCTGGGACAGCGTTTCCAACCAGGTGAGCAAGCGCTCTTCGGTCTCAACCGTTTCCCGCCGGTTGATGGACGAGAACACCTGTACCCGGAAACCGGCCCGCTCGACGGCAATGCCCCGGTCGGCCAGGCTGCGCATGAGGGAATCCGGAACGGCATGATCCACGTCCCTTTCGGCCGGGACGGGCATTTCGTCCATCGGGGGAACGTCCCAGGTCTCCACATCGCTCCACGGACGCACGGTGGCGACCGGGTCAACCGTATCGGTACTCGTCGGACGGGTCGGGGCACAAGCGGACACCCAAAGCGCGGACAGCAAAAAGAGGATGGGGACGGTACGATTCATGATCAATAGGTGCCGTCTGATGATTCACCCTTCAAGATAGCGACCGATGCACTCGCGCCCAGGCGAGTAGCGCCGTGTGCGATCATGGTTTCCGCATCTTCCCGGGATCGTACGCCTCCCGATGCCTTTACGCCCATTCGCGGGCCCACAGCCAGTCGCATGAGGGCGACATCGGCCGGGGTGGCCCCCCCTTTTGAGAATCCGGTCGATGTTTTCACGAAATCCGCGCCCGCGTTCCGGGCCAGGACCGAAGCGATGACCTTTTCCTCATCCGTCAACAGAGCGGTCTCCAGGATGACTTTGACAATGATCCCGGCTCCGACGGTACGGCCGGCATCCCGGGCCGCCTGCACGACCGCACGGATATCATTTTCCACATAGTCATGGGCTGCGGAACGCAGCATGCCCACGTGGATGACCATATCCACCTCGCGGGCACCGTCACGAACAGCCTGACCGGTTTCGAACGCCTTCGATGCCGTGCTGGTCGCACCGAGCGGAAACCCGACGACCGTACAGACGGCGACCGGCGTTCCCTGCAACTCTGCCGCCGCCAGGGGGACGTATGCTGGATTCACACATACCGATGCAAAGCAATAGCTTCGCGCTTCCTCGCAAAGCGCGCGGATTTCGGCCTCCGTCGTTTCGGGTTTCAGCGCCGTGTGATCAATCATCCGGGCCAATGGAGGGGCCAGGTCACAGGCCGAATAACCGCGTACGCCCGCCCGGTCGGCGTGCAGGCCGACGCGGCATGCCCCTGCATGCACGATGGGGTCCAATTCGTGTCCCGATCCCGCGGGGGCGCTGTCGGCAGCGGCCCGGTACCGGGCCTCGAGCCGACCCAGCAGTTCCTGTCGTTCGACGTCTGTCATGCCTGCAAGATACGGTCCATCCGGTCTGCATCCACAAGCACCGTTACCGAGCCCGCATCCACGGCAATCCGGATGTCCCGACCTTCCAGCGTGCACATTTCGCCATCGGCATGGATGGGAATGCCACGATCCACATCGATCGTCAGACCTTTCACCTGTTCATACGTCACCTCGGGGGCCTCCAGATGGGCTCCGGTCCGGGCCCTGGGAAGCATCTGCAACGCGCGCGATCGACTCATGCCCCGGGCAATACACGCATCCAGCAATCCGTCGGCCACCAGGGCACGTGGATTGAGTCGGAACCCCCCTCCGGAATCCTTGGCATTTCCCACCGTCGTGAACATCAAAGAGCCTGTATGCAGGACGGTACCCTCGGTCGACCGGATGGTGGCCCCGACCGGGATCCATCGCGCCAGCGCCACGAGCACGGCCACCGAATAACCCACGCCGAAGGGCAAATGCTTCCAACGGGGGGCATACCATGCCGCAAATGCGTCCAACCCGATCCCGCACGCGTTCACGAACCGTCGGGTGCCTTCCCCGTGGGTGTCGCGCCAGGTAACCGTCCCGGAGTCCATGTGCAGGGGAACCCCGTCCCGAATGGTCCTGAATGCATCCATCGGATGGCTGGACAGGTGCAGTACCCGGGCCAGATCGTTGCCCGAACCCGCCGGGACGATACCGAACCGGATGGGCCGTCCTGCCTCACACAGGCCGGCAGCAATTTCATTCAGGGTTCCGTCCCCTCCCACACCGATCACGGTTTGAACCGCCGCCGGAAGGCTCCGGGCCAATTGCTCGGCATGGCGTGTCCCCTCGGTGAGGAGGAGATCAATCGGACCCAACACTTCCTGCGCCATGGCATGCAGGCGTACCACATCGGGACCCAGGCGTCCCGATCGGGCCGCGGGATTGGCAATCATGGAGATGGTCGTGGACATGCCGCAACTTACGACGGCCGCGCCCTATCTTCCGCACGCTATGAATCGTGTACTTGGATGCCCATTTTTTCTTCGCAAGGCGGGCCTGGTCGTGTTCGGCGCGATGATGTTCGCCGCCTGCACCCGGTCCGGGCCTGAGACCCCGCCGGACACACCGCCTGATGCGTCGTTGGATGCCCCGCATACCGGCAGCATACGGATTGCTCCTCTGGCTCCCAGTGTCACCGAAATGGTCTGGCTCGTCGGCGGTCGTGCGGCCCTTGCGGGCGTCACGACCGCCGACGATTTCCCGCCCGGCATCCAGGGACTGCCCACCTACAGCGCGCTGCCCATCGATTACGAGGCCATTGTCGTGCTTGAGCCGGACGTGGTCATCGGAACGCATCAGGTGAATGCGCCGCGCGACATGGAAGCCTTCGAGGTCCTCGGCATTCCGGTAGAGCTGCTGGAGAATCGCAGCATTGAAGATCTGCTTGAAGCCATTCTCCAGATCGGAACGCTGCTGGACCAGACCGATCGGGCCCGGTTCGTGGCGGATTCCCTCCAATCCCGATTGGATGCGTTGGATACCGTCGTGGAGGGTACGCGGCGTCCATCTGCACTCTTCCTCATTTCGTCCTCCACCTCATGGTCTTTCGGACCGGAGAGTCACATCCATGAACTCATGGAATACGCGGGGTTTGCATCGATTACGGCGAATTTCGACACGGAGGCCCCGGTATTGAGCGACGAGTTCGTCATCCAGGCCGCGCCCGACTACATTTTCGGAAGCTTTTCGGACGAACATCCCCTGGAGGCCCTGCTCGAGCACCATCCGGCGTGGCGCCATGTCCCCGCAGTCGCCAACGGACGCGTCTTCCGGATTGACCCGGATCTGGCCTTGCGTCCGGGACCGAGGGCCATCCAGGCGGCGTGGGACATGGCCGCCATCCGACAGGCAACGCCCGGATCATGACAAAATGAACCGTTCCGTTCGCATCATCCTTTTCCTGGCCGTACTGACCCCGTTCGTGCTGGCCTACGCCGTGACCATCGGTACCGTGGACATCGGCCTTGCCGACGTGGCTCGTGTTCTCCGGGACCGGATGGCCGGAAACCTGCCCGCCGATCCGTCGGTGTCCCTGATTGTCCTGGAACTCCGGCTTCCGCGCGTTTTTGCCGCCTGGCTCGTGGGTGCGGGTCTGGCTTGCGTGGGCGTTGCCATGCAGGCCCTGGTCCGGAATCCCCTCGCGGAACCCTATATCCTTGGCGTATCCGGTGGTGCCTCGGCGGGAGCATCCTTGTTTTATATGGGCGTCTTTCCGGCCGTCATGACGGGCATCGCATCCATATCCATGGCGGCATTTGCCGGTGCACTCCTTACCATGGCCATCGTGTATGGCGTCGCCCGGACCGCCGACGGCTTGTCGATTACCCGCCTTCTGCTGGCCGGTGTGGCCATGGCCGCGCTCATGGCCTCGCTGTCCTCGTTCGTGACATTCGCCTATCCCGATGCCAACCGGTTGCGTGCCGGGCTGTGGTGGCTGTTGGGGTCACTGTCCGGCATTACTGCGGGTGACCTGCCGCTGGCCGCCGTCGTGACCGTGGGTGGTGCCAGCGTGCTTTTCCTGCTGTCCCGCTCCCTGGATGCCCTGTTGCTGGGCGAAGAACCCGCACAGGGACTCGGCGTATCGGTCGAGCACGTCAAACATGTACTCGTTGTACTGGCGGCGCTCGTCACGGGCACACTGGTGGCTATTTCGGGAGCCATCGGATTCGTCGGACTCATTGTTCCGCACGCGGTCCGGTCGTTCACGGGAGTGAGCCACCGGTACGTGATTCCTGCCGGCTTCCTGGCAGGGGGCCTTTTCCTCGTCCTTGCCGACGTGCTGTCCATGGTCCTGTTGCCCAACCAACAACTGCCCGTCGGGATCGTAACCGCCCTTGCCGGGGTACCCTTCTTCCTTTTGCTGCTGCGTCGCGGATCGTACCGCTTCCATACGTGAACATGAAACTGAAAGACATCCAGGCTCCGATTTCAGCCGAGTTGGACGACTTCCGTGCGTACTTCCGGACGGCCATGCGCAACGACGTGCGCCTGTTGGACCTGATTGTCCAGTACCTGTTGCGCCAGAAGGGCAAGCAACTGCGTCCCACGCTCGTACTGCTTTCCGCCAAGGCCGCCGGGCAGGTCGGCGAATCCACGTTCCGGGGCGCGGCCCTGGTCGAACTGCTCCATACCGCGACATTGGTCCACGATGATGTGGTTGACGATGCAGACCGCCGTCGCGGCGTCTTCTCCATCAATGCCCTCTGGAAGAACAAGATTGCCGTCCTGCTGGGCGACTTCCTTCTCAGCCGGGGTCTGCTCATGGCCCTCGATACCAAGGAGTATGCCTTGTTGCACGTAGTATCCGATGCGGTCCGACGGATGAGCGAAGGAGAATTGCTGCAGATTGAAAAAGCCCGGAAGCTGAACATCGACGAGGAAACCTATTTCCGGATCATCTCCGACAAGACGGCCTCCCTGCTTTCCGCGTGTACCCGATGCGGAGCCGTGAGTGTAGGCGCGCCTGAAGAGACGGTGGAGCGACTGAGCCGATTCGGGGAGTCGCTCGGGATTGCGTTCCAGATCCGGGATGACCTGTTTGACTTCGGCGCCAATGACGTCGGCAAGCCCCTTGGCATCGACATCAAGGAAAAAAAGATGACGTTGCCCCTCATCCACGCCCTGCGGCATGCGTCGGCATCGGACCGGAGAAGCATCCTGCGGATGATGCGGTCGGACAGCAAGTCACCCAAGGATCTGGAGACCATCCTTTCTTTCGTCCGCAACAGCGGGGGATTGGAATACGCCACGGAAGAAATGAACCGCCATGCGTCCCTGGCGCGGGAAGAACTGCTGGAGTTGCCGGAGTCCGAGGCCAGGAATGCCCTGGACAACCTGGTTACGTTTACCATCAATCGGGCCAAATAGAGCCGTCCATCTCTGACAGATACGCCGTGGCCAGCCGGTTGAAACGTCGCGGTTGCTCGATGTTGCAGACATGCCCGGCTCCCTGCAGGACTTCCAGCCGGGCATTCGGACTCGCAGCCACGATGCGACGAACCGGCGGCAGGAACAGATAGTCCCGGGCACCCATGATATACATGGACGGGCACGATTTCGCGGCGTCGGCCCAGGCACGCATCCGTCCGTTGACCTCGCGAGTCATGCGCATCCACCGGCGGAATTCATCCGGTCGCACGGACTTCGCCTCGCGTCGGAAAACGGCACGGGCTTCGCGGGCTTTCCGCCCCGGCATGATGATCCAGGCCAGCATACCGTACAACGTACTGAAGGGCACGATGTACTTCAGGAAGTGACCGGATGCCACCAGCGCTCGGGCCACCGGTGTGAAACCGGCAACGGCTCCCGCATACACGGCCGCCCGGATCCGGTCGGGATACAGATCGACCAGGGTCCGAATGAGGATGGTGCCCAGGGATACACCCACGAAGTAGGCGGATCGGATCCCTGCGTGATCCAACACGTCCATCACGTCCTCGGCAATGGAGTTGAGGGTATACGGCCGACCTTGCCCGTCGTAATCGGCCGAACGACCGTGTCCCCGGAGGTCAACCAGCAGGATGTTGAAATCGGGACGAAAAGCCCGCACCTGTTTGAACCAGACGGCCGAAGACCCTCCCGCACCGTGGATGAAGACCACCCAGGAATGGTCGGGAGACGATTCATATGTACGATGGAACAGCATTCCGCCGTCGTACGATGATCGGCGTCCAATGTCCCCGACCTTCCGTACCTTGGCGGGACACGAATCCAGTCCGGAATGCGCGTTCAATTCTGGGGGGTGCGGGGCTCCATTCCGGTCCCGGGTCCCGAGACCATGAAATACGGCGGCAACACGCCCTGCCTGACGGTATCCCTCGACGAGTCCCACACGCTCATCCTGGATGCCGGAACGGGCCTTGCCGCCTACGGTCGCACGCTTCCCGAGCGGGAGCACACGTACATCGTTGCCCTTTCGCACGTCCACTGGGATCACATCCACGGGTTTCCCATGTTCGCGCCCCTGATGGCGGCCGGCACCCGGGTTGTTTTCCTGACCGGGATGGAGCCGTCCTTCATGGACCATTTGCTTTCCCAGATGGACGGGATCCACTTTCCGGTGCCGGCCGACGCATTCCCTGTCCGCTGGGAACAGGATTCCGGATCGGGCCAGGCGACCCTTGGCCCCTTGGGGGTGGCGTTTTCCTGGATGCCCGTGAACCACTCCGGGACGTGTTTCGCCTACCGTATTTCAGGACCGGAGGGTGATCTGGTCTACATGACGGACAACGAGCTGGGCCCGGAGCACGCAGACGTGGTCGCGTTCTGCCGGGATGCGGACGTACTGGTCCACGATGCCCAATACACCGCAGCGGAACGATCCCGAAAAACGGGCTGGGGTCACAGTTTCGTACCGGATGTTTGCCGGCTCGCTGAGCAGGCCGGAGTCCGTGAGCTCATCCTGTTCCACCACGATCCGATTCGGACCGATGTGGAACTGGACGCCATCCAGGCACAAGCCCGCGCCATTCTCGGTCCTTCGATTGCCTGCGTTGCAGCCGCCGAAGGCATGCACAGGGAGTTGTGAATGTCCAGACCTGAATTGCGCGCTGCGTTTCACTTCCGGAAGGTGTTCGGATCCGACCCTGATGTCATAACGTCTGCACCCGGACGCCTGGAAATCCTGGGCAACCACCTGGACCACACCGGTGGATGCGTCGTGGGCGCGGCCATCGACCGGCGACTGTACGTGGCCATCGCCCTGCGATCCGATTCGGGTATCCGGTTGGCATCGGATATCATGCCGGATCCGCCGGTGCTGACCACGATTTCGCGCCATGCTACCGACGCCTGGCCGGATTGGGCGGCGTATCCCCTTGGCATTGTCAACGAACTGCTGGTACAGGGCATGGAGATGGGTGGGTTCGACCTGGCTGTCGTATCGGACATTCCAGCCGGTGCCGGATTGTCATCGAGCGCGGCCCTGGAAACCGCCACCGCCCTGGCCCTCTCACAGGCATTCGGCCTGTATCTGGACCGCTCCGTCATCGCGGCCCTCTCACAACGGGCGGAAAACCGGTTTGTCGGGGTCCCGTGCGGCCTCCTTGACCAGACCGTGGTCGCCCATGCACAACCCGAGGAACTGGTCGTCTTCGACAGTGCGCTCCAGCGGCATCATACCATCCGCCTTCCTGCCGGAACGCGGATCCTGGTCGCCCAGTCCCATGTGCAACATCGACTTGCAGACAGTCCTTATGAGCAACGCGTGAACGAATGCCTGGGCGCGACCATGAGTCTGGAGCGGTTCATTCCCGGCATGCGGAACCTGGCCGAATTGCATCCGCTGGACGTTGCCGTCTATGGACATGCCCTGGAGCCGGTGCTGGCCCGACGCGCCCGCCACATCACCGAGGAATCGGAACGGGTCCGGGCCTTCCTGGACGCATTGTCCCGGGACGACCAGGTGGCCGCCGGTGCGTTGTTGTCGGCCTCCCATGAGAGTTCCCGTACCCTCTTCGAGAATTCCATACCCGAACTGGACGCCCTCGTGGCCACGCTGACCGCATTCCGGGGCATTGCCGGTGCCCGGCTCACGGGCGCCGGATGGGGAGGCAGTGTCCTCGCATGGTGTCCGGACGGCATTCCCAAAGGCCTGCCCGAACGACTGAAGGCTACCTACACGGAATTGTTCGACGCGGAACTGCAGGTATGGGATACGGGTCTTTCAGATGGTCTCCGTCTGGAGTCTGCAACACGTTGACCCATGAAACGGAAGCCCGACCCCGGTCACGGAAGAGCCATGGATGATCTGCGACACACCCCCCCGAGCGGGGCTCACACCCGTCCCTGGCTCCGGCATCCGTGGCTGCGGACCGGGCTTGAGTGGCTGGGCATCCTGGCCTTGGCGGCATTGCTGCTGTTCACCGACACGGGCAAGGACGTCAACGGATGGCTGAAGCAACAATTGCTCCGTACCGGATTCTTCCAGCCGGATATTCCGCTCGCCCAGATGCGCCCGGAGCCCGCCAATTTCAACGTACACTTGATGACATTGGACGGCGAGCCCGTCTCCCTCGCATCATTCCGGGGATCCGCGATTTTCATGAACATCTGGGCCACATGGTGTCCTCCATGCCTGGCCGAGATGCCGTACATCCAGTCCCTCCATGACGACCTGCAGGGAACGGGTGTTGCGTTCGTCATGATTTCAACGGACGACGCCGACACGGACGTTCAGGCGTTCCTGGATCGAAAAGGATACACGTTTCCGGTGTACCGTCTGGCCGCCCCGCTGCCTCCGCCCTACACCAGCAATGTCCTGCCGACCACGTACATCATCGGGGCGGATGGAACGCTTGGCCTGGTGCACGCCGGGATGGCGAATTACGACAAGCCCGAATTCCGGACGTATCTGCGCAAGCTCAACGACGCAGGTAATCGTCCGTCCCGTCCAACCAATCCTGACGCGGAGGGCTGAAAATGTCGACATCCAGTGTGTCCTCGAGCGCCTCGGCCTTGTGCCACACATTCGACGGAATATGGAGCACTTCTCCTGGTCCGACATCCACGACTTCCTCCCCGTTCTCGCCGATGAAAAAGCGGAGTACGCCGGACAGGACATACGTGATCTGTTCGTTGTCGTGCTGATGCTTCGGCACGATGCAGCCCTTGTCCAGGTAGACGTGGGCCAGCATGACCCTTTCCCCGGAAATCAGGCGACGGCCGAGCGAAGGGGACAATTGTTCTACGGGAAGGTCATCCCAGGCGAAGTGACGGACAGCAGACATGGTCACACCGTGTTGTTCATGTTGTCGGAAGCGTCAGTATACTGCGTCGCCACATGATCATACCAGCCCCCTGACATGCGACATCTCAGAGCCGTTTCCAGGCTGCTTGCAGCGACCATATTGACCCTTCTGCTGGTCTTGGTGTGGGCAATCGGGAATGTGATCGTGTCCCGCTCCACCCGACGCCTGAACAGATGGCGGCACGTCATCATGCGCGTGTGGGGACGGGGTATCCTGCGAATCATGGGCGGTCGACTGACCGTGGAAGGACCCGTTCCGCAACCGCCGTTCTGTCTCGTGTCGAATCACCTCGGCTACATGGACATTTTCGTGATGGCCGCCACGGTACAGGCGCGCCTGGTGTCGAGGGCCGACCTGGCCCACTGGCCCGCAATCGGGTGGCTTGCCCGGCACTTCGGTACCCTTTTCCTGGACCGGAAGCGCCTGCGGGACATTCCCTACGTGGCCGACCAGATGAAGGCGGTCCTGCAGGAGGAAGACGGCGTGGTCTTCTTCCCGGAGGGGACGTCCTCGTCCGGACAGGACGTATTGCCCTTCCGGTCGCCCTTGCTCAATGTCCCGGTTGAACTGGGCATGCCGGTCCACACGGCCGCCATCGCCTATTACCGCCAGGCGGGCAATGCGACTTCGGAAATCTGCTGGTGGGGAGACGTGACCTTTACGGACCATCTCTATCACCTGCTCGGGCTTCCCGGATTCGAAGCGCGGATTGTATTCGGCAGCGAGGTCATCCAGGGCACGGACCGGAAGCAACTGGCCACCGATGCGGAGCGCATGACCCGGGTGTTGCGCGAACGTGCGTCGCGTAATTTTCACGGTCCGGTTCCCGATTGACCGCGAACTTCCGCCCCTCACCCATCCCATTGATCCATGTCGACATCGGCTTTCCTGCCCGCTACCCTGTTATCCATCGCCGATACGCACGGAACGCCCACATACGTGTACCGGGAGCAGACCATCCGCGAACGTATTGACGCTCTGCGAACGCACCTGGAAGGCGTCCCGGTCCGGTTGCTCTATGCAATGAAGGCCAATCATGCCCTGCCGGTCCTGGAGGTCATGCGGGACTGTGGGTTGGGCATCGATGCCGTATCGCCGGCCGAATTGGAACTGGCCCTCCGGATGGGGTTCGAGCCCTCGGATATCCTGTATTCAGCCAACAACATGACGGATGCCGAGATGGACACGGCCGTCCGATCCGGCGTCGTCATGAACATCGGCGAGCTCTCAAGACTGGAACGCTTCGGCGCCGCCCATCCCGGATCGGACGTCTGTGTCCGGGTCAATCCCCAGGTGGGCGCCGGGCATCATGCACACGTGATCACCGCAGGTGAAAAGAGCAAATTCGGCATTCCGGTCGAACAGATTGATCGCATCCGTGACCTCGCGGCCGCCCATGACCTGCGGATTGTCGGACTGCATCAACACATCGGAAGTGGCATCATGGATACGCAGACGCTGTGGAAGGCCATCAGTGTGATGCTGGAAACCGCGCGTACGTTTGATACGCTTCGGTTCGTGAATGTCGGTGGCGGCCTGGGTGTACCATACAAGCCGGAAGAACAACCCCTGGATCTGGCCACTTTCGAGTCGCTCATCGTCGCCCCCCTGCGGTCGTATGGGGCCACACATCCGAATCCAGCGCTGGAATTCCGGTTCGAACCCGGGCGGTTCTTCACGGCCGAATGCGGCGTCCTCCTGGCCCGCGTGAATACCATCAAACCGACAGACTCCCGTGTATTCGCCGGACTGGACTCGGGAATGGGCCACCTCGTACGCCCCGCCATGTACAATGCCTGGCATACCATCGTCAACCTGAGTCGGCCGGACGGGCCGGTCCGCGAATACGATATCGTGGGCAACATCTGTGAGTCGGCCGACTTCTTCGCGAAGAACCGGCACGTGGCCGAATTGGCCGAAGGCGACATCGTGGGGATCCTGGATGCGGGCGCCTACGGCATGTCCATGGCCTCCACGTACAACATGCGTCCGCTTCCGGCGGAAGTGTGGATCCCGGTCGACGGTCCGCCCCGTCTGCTCCGCAAGCGCCTTACCCCGGAGGAGTTCGTGAGCGAGTACATGGCGTCATTCGTGCCCGGCACCTGACTGGACGTCGACCCGAAGCGGCGGCAGCCCGCCCGCCCGGGCCTCCAACCGGTCGCCTGGACGCACCGCCGATACCCCTGAAGGGGTGCCGGTATAGATCAGGTCGCCGGGCTCCAGCGTGAAGATGGCGGAAGCGTACGCAATGACGTCCTCCAGGGAAAAAATCATATCCGACGTATGCCCGGACTGTCGGCGTTCCCCGTTGACCGTCAGGCTGATGTCCATGGACACGGGAAAGGTGTCCGCGTCCACGGCTTGAAAGGGCCCAAGTGGTGCAAACGTATCGAATCCCTTGGCCACGCACCAGGGGTGTCCGGCTTCCTTGGCGGCCTGCTGCAGATCCCGCGCCGTCATGTCCAGTCCCACCGCCAAGGCAGCAACCGACGATCGGGCTTCCTGCGGCGTGGCATTTCGTGTGCGGACGCCGATCAAGGCCACCAATTCCACTTCATGGTGCACATCCCGGGACATGGACGGAAGAACAATGGTTCCCCCGTCCGGGATGAGCGCGGATGCCGGCTTCAGGAAAAGCATGGGGACCGTCGGCAATTCGCTCCTCATTTCACGGGCATGCTCGGCGTAATTCCGTCCCACACAGACCAGTTTACCGGGACGATACGTGGCATCTGCACCTTGAATTCTCAATTCTTCCATGGGATTGTCAATTGATTCGGGTCAGGTTCTGACCTATATTATGGGGCTTGACGGTAATTCACCGCCACGGCATTCCTGCCCTGTATTGCATGGTCGGGATTGACCAGACTTGTTTGTCTCTCGCGCCGGTAACCAATCCGGTGCACCAAAGAAGAGGAAAGATATGTACGCGATCGTTGAAATCGCCGGAAAACAGTACAAGGTCGCCAAGGACGATACCTTGTACATTCCCCGCCAGCAGGCAGACGCCGACACCACGCTCACGTTCAATTCGGTATTGCTGGTTTCGGACGGGTCGAATGTAACCGTCGGAAAGCCGACCGTGGACGGCGCAAGCGTGGAAGCCACGGTTCTTGACCATGTCAAGGCAGACAAGGTGTTGGTATTCAAGAAAAAACGCCGCAAACGCTACAAAGTGAAGCGCGGACACCGCCAACCCTACACGCAAGTCAAGGTTACGGCCGTAACGGCCGGCTGAACCCAACCGTAGTCGAAAACAACACATTCGGAGACCGAAATGGCACATAAGAAAGGAATGGGGTCGACCAAGAACGGTCGGGATTCAAACCCCCAAATGCTCGGCGTAAAGGCATTCGGTGGCGAGTTCGTACAGGCGGGTTCCATCATCGTCCGTCAGCGTGGCACCAAGTTCCATCCTGGCACCAACGTGGGTCGTGGCAATGACGATACGTTGTTCGCCATGCAGACCGGCGTTATCCGTTTCTCGCGTGGCGCGAAGAACCGCAAGTTCGTTCACGTCGACGCCGACTGACCCCGGAGGAATGCAGCGTCCCGTTGACGCTCCTCTACCAGACTCCATGAATCCCCTGTCCGGCTTTCCGGGCAGGGGATTTTTCATGGCACTCGGTGCCCGAGCGGAAAGTTTGGTGCCCGAGCGGAAAGTTTTACCGCCCTTGGAACGCGTACACAGGCGTTTTCCGGCAATTGAGGCCGGTTCACACCTTGGCAGGCCCTTTGTATGGTTCGGGTCGGGCAACCAATGCCCGGGACACCACGCCCCTCGGGGCTACCGACCTATCAACGGAATACTGCCATGTTGCGAAAAGTACAACTCCATACCGCTCCTGAATCGTACCTGACCGGGTACCGGCTCTCCGACATCTCGTTCGAGCAGACCGATCTCCCGTACTCTTCCCTGACCCCCATCTGGGAAGCCATGCGCAACGGCGCATGGGACACAGCCGGTTCACTGGCACGGGAAGCCATGGACGAACGCCGCATCTTCCATCCGGAAGAACGCGCCGCAATGAACATGGCACTGGCCGAGGCCGAACGACGGCTGGGAGCCACCGATTCGGCCAAACGCCTTGCGGGTCGTTCCCTCGACCTGTTTGCCAATCAGCATGCCTCGCATCGCATCCTGATCAGTGTACATCTGGGACGCAAGGACTTCACCGCCGCCTATCTGCATCTTGCGAATCATGCCGTGGGCGATACCGGGACCCCATGGGACTCGCCACTGGACTACGTGGAAACCCACACCGCCTTGGCCGCCTGGGCATGGCAACTTGGTGAATGGGATCAGGTCGCCGATCATCTGCTGTCGGCATGGCCCGAGGGCCCCGCCCAGATGCCGGCTCCGTTGCGCGAAGACTGGTTCCGCCTTGCCCTTTACCGTGGCCAGGCCCAGGATGCGGCCGAAGTCGCCGCCCTGCTCGTCACCGAACTTCCCGTGGATCGTGGGGATGAAATCCTCCAGACCATGGTCCAGAACGGCTGGATGGAACAGGCGCTTCCCATCTATACGGAGGCCTTCACGCACCGAACCGACAACGAGCTCCTCCGCCGTCGTCTGGTCGCCCTCAACATCAAGCAGGGCAACATTGAAGAAGCACGTCGCCTGACCCGTACCGGCGCCCTGCGCCTCGCCGCTTGAGCCCTGCCATGAACAAGCCCCTTTTCAGCGGACTGACCATCCTCCGCCCTCCCGACCGCCAATTGGCGGAAAAGCTTCAGGCCATCATTGCATCGGGATTGCCCCTGGATGCCGTGCATCTGGCCCGGATCCTGAGTGAGGACGCCATCACGGTCGCCGCCATCCTGAAGCGTGCCAACAATGCCTACTACGGATTGCGGGAGACGGTCAGCAGCCTGACGCACGCCATCGAAATCCTCGAGCCGGCCCATGTTGCACAGATGGTCATCGGGACCGCCCGCGACAACGCCGACACGGCCCTTGTTCAGACGCTGCTCCGGCAGGCCCGGGACACGGCGTGGGCCACCCACAAGATGGCTCCGAGTCGTCCTGCTGCTCCGGGAACGGAGTTCACTGCCGGCTTGATGTACAATTACGGCCAGATCATCCTGGCCCTGTCCTTCCCGTACCAGGCACCGGCCCTGTTCGCCTCCAGCCGCAGCACCATCCTTTTCGACCCCGACGATTGGCGGACGCCCGAGCAATTGCAGTTCGGGATGGACGCCGCCGAAGCCGGTGAATTCGCGGCTCGGCGCCTGTGTCTGCCGGATGCGCTCGTGAATGTCATGGCCACGGGTGGCCACCCCGCCCCCGCCTCCGGCTACACGCCCGCCTCCCCCCTGGCCAGCCTCATAAACCGATCCTTCTCCACGAATATCCTCCACGGACATGGCCATTAAAACCAGCCTCCCAGCGGAATCCAGGCCCGCAATCCGTCGCGTCCGCGACATCTCCGGCCGGGAAATGGTCTCGTTTTCCGCGTTCAGCAAGGTGGTCACGCATCGCATTGGAAGTCTCATCAGCTCCATCGAGGGCTATACGGATTTGCTTCTTGACGCCATTCCGGAGACCGAGGATCGGGAAAATGCCTTCAGGATCCTGGAAGGCGTCCGTCGCATGGAGGCCGTCCTTGAGGACATCCAATCGTTCCGGAACGACCTTCAGGTCCAACTCCGCCCTCTTCCGGCCGACACGCTCGTAGCCAATGCGTTCCGGCTGTTGTCGGACGTCGAGGCGTCCCGCACGAAGCTGCACGTGAGCCTCCCGGAGGGGGTCCACGTACTGGCCGACCCTCAACCGTTCCGGCAGGCCCTGCTGGCAGTTTTGCGCAATGCCATGGAAGCCACCGACGCGGACAGCGCACCGGTTTCGGTGACCGTGGACGTGGTCGAGGCCACGCATGAACTCCGGATCCAGGTCTACAATGTCGGCCCCCTGTCACCGGACACCGTCCGGGCCCGGATCTTCGAACCGTTCTATACGACGAAGGCGCACAACCTGGGCGTCGGCCTGACCATTGCCCGTCGGATCCTGCACCTGCACGGAGGCAGCATCAACCTGACCTCCGGTGAAGAGGAATTGGGAACGGAGTTCACGTTGCGCATTCCGCTGTCGACAGACTGACGGATGTCGGAAAATGGGGTATATTCACGGACTTCCCGTGACGAACCGCCCCTCCCGATGGCCGACAAACCGCATCTCCTGTTCGTTGACGACGAGCACCTGCTCCACAACCTGTTCGAGCGCCTGTTTACGCGCAACGGGTTCGATGTGACCTGCTGCGCCAGCGCGTTGCGTGCCATGGAACTCATGGCCGAGCAGTCCTACGACATGGTCGTCACGGATTTCATGATGCCGGACATGGACGGGTTTTCGCTGCTCTCCCACATCCGCGAGAAATATCCGTCCACCCGGGTCATCATGGTCACGGCCCACGCGAATGTGCAGCATGCCGTCCGGATGATGCAGCATGGTGCCATCGATTACATTCCGAAGCCGTTCACCGCCGCCGAGTTGGTGGACCGCGTCAAGAAATCGCTGGCCACGCCCATCGATGCGCCGAAAGCAGATCCTGCACCGGTTTCGACGGGCAAAGGCGCATCAACCAAACCTGCACCGGCACCGACTACATCGTATGTAGGCGAGTCCGCGCCCATCCAGCGCCTGAAGGACATGATTCCGCGGGTCGCACAGAACAAGGCTCCGGTTTTCATCCAGGGGGCGAGTGGAACCGGCAAGGAAATTCTGGCGAGACTCATCCACGAATCCAGCGATCGGGCGTCCGGTCCGTATTTGACGCTCAACTGTGCGAACCTTCCCCGGGACCTGGTGGAGAGCCATCTCTTCGGGCATCGGAAAGGCGCATTCACCGGCGCCATCGAGGACATGACGGGAGCTTTCGAGCGGGCGGACGGCGGGACCTTGCTGCTCGACGAGATCACCGAGATCGACCTGCCCATCCAGGCCAAACTCCTGCGGGTACTCCAGGAACAGGAAATCCAGAAAATCGGCGCATCGGAGGTCCGACGCGTGAATGTGAGGGTCATCGCCACCAGCAACCGCAATCTGTCCGACGCCATAGCTGACGGCATTTTCCGAGAGGACCTGTATCACCGACTGGCGGTGTTCCCCTTGTCCGTTCCTCCGCTCAGGGACCGGATGACTGACGTTCCCGTGCTCGCGGAGCACTTCGTCCGGAAGTACTGTTCCCTTTATGGATTACAGGACAAGCAACTCGATCCCGCCCTCGTGGCCCGGCTCCAGGCGCACACATGGCCCGGGAATGTCCGGGAATTGGAGAATATGATCCAGCGTGGCGTGCTGCTGTCCGCTGAGCGACCCATGGTGCAGGAAGACGATGTCTACGATGATTTTTTTGCCGATGCCGACGCGTCGAGCCGGGCCACGGACGCCCCGGGGATCGGAAAACATGAGACCATCGAAGACATGGAGCGGTACATGATCCTCGAAGCGCTGGCCGAATCCGACCAGAACCAGCAGCAGGCAGCCGACAAACTGGGGGTCAGCGCACGGACCATCCGGAACAAGCTGAAGAAGTACCGCGACGAAGGCTTGCTAGACTGAGATGTGGCGTGATTTGCCGCGGGTCGGAGGAAATATTTTCCTCCCCGCGGTTGTTTTCCCCTGCCGGTCTCCCATCCGGTCCGTGTGATGCGAGCGCTTCAAAAAAGCCGTATCGGCTCAAATCGGACGCTTGTTAAGTCCGTGGAGCCGATTTCTGCCCTGTCGCCGCCCCTGTGGCACACGCTTTGCTCCTCTGGCAATCGACTACGGTTCCAATTCCAACGATCTGACCGTCGATTCCATCATGCGAGCTCTCTTTACACAATTCAGTCTTCTCGTCGGCGCCCTCACCGGGACGCACCTGATGACGGCTGGTACGGCTACCGCTCCCGCAATCCTGTGGGGCATTTCAGCCGGTCTGCTTGTGTACGGCGTCCTGCTGCTTGGCGACTGGTCGGTACATCGCTTCCTGGAAGATGCCGCCACATCGGCGCGCATTGCTGACGGGGCGCCCTATGTAGAGGTCGAAGAACGGGATGCCGTGGAAGACAACCAGCAAACCGCCGCCGCCTGACCGCGGTCCCCTCAAACCCCTCGACCCCTCCCGTCATGTCACAGGATCTCCAAACCGTCGCCGTCCAGTTCGTCGAAGACCCTTCGGCCCGCAATCGCGAAGCGGTCGTACTGGCCGCCCTGCCATTGGTACGCTCCATAGTGGGAAGACTGAATATCCCCGACCACCCTCTGGCTTCACGGGAAGACCTGGAAAACGTGGGTCAGCTCGGCCTGCTGCAGGCGCTGGACGGATTCGATCCGGAACGGGGCACGCCGTTCGTATCCTATGCCTACGGACGCATCCGTGGGGCGCTCGTGGACTATCTCCGTTCGATCGATGCACTCCCGCGCGAACGCCGGCGACTGCTGGCCGAAGCGCATCATGCCATGGATACGCTTCGCCAGGAACTGGGCGACGAGCCCTCCGACCAGGACGTGGCTGCCCACATGAACATGTCCCTCGTGGAATACCACACGCTGTTGCGTGACGCCCAATCCCGCTTCTCCCTTTCGCTGCACGCCCCATCGGGTACCGGTGATGATGACGGCCAGACCGTGATCGAGTCCATCCCGAACGAAGACACGCTCGCAGCATTCGAGGCCATTGACCGGGAGAGCCTCAAGGACTACATCCAGACGCTCATCAACGAGCTTCCCGAGCGCGAACAGACCATCCTGGCCCTGTACTACTTCGAAAACCTGACGCTCCGCGAGATCGCCGAACTCATGGACCGGACCGAAGCCCGCATCTCCCAGATCCTGGCCAAAGTCCTGAAGACGCTCCGCGCACAGCTGGCCTACATGTCGAACCGGGCGGCCTAAGCCGAATTGTCAAAGAAGGAGACGGCAAATACAGACAAATAATGTGCGGTGCCGTATATTTCCGAGCTTCGCACAGTACGCCCACAACGGGTGTCCTCCCTCCTTTTATTGACCGAAACCCCTACTGTACATGGGTGTCATGAATCAGATCCGGGACAACACCGGAGTTATTCTTTGGATTCTCGTCTTCGCCTTTGGTGTCATCTGGGTCCTGCAGGACTCCGGTGGTCTCGATACCATCGGCAACGTCGGAAACACGATCGGATCCGTGAACGGTGACGTGATTTCGGTGGAGGAATACAATAACGCCATCGACGCGCAAGTACAGGGTTACCAGAACCAGGTGGGCGAAAGCATGCCCCCGCAGATGCTGGACCAGACCCGCGAACGCGTGTTCGACCAGCTCGTCGAAGCGCGACTGCGCGAGCAGGAAATGGACCGCTTGGGCATTGGCGTTTCCGATGAGGAGCTGATTGACATGGTCCAGGGACCGGATCCGCACTTCATCATCACCCAGTATTTCTCGGATGGTGAAGGTGGCGTTGACCGTACCCTGCTCCAGAACTTCATTGACAACCCTGAAGCCGCCCAGGACTGGATCAACATCGAGGACTACCTGCGCCAGGAACGGCGCCGGACGAAGTTGGACAACCTGATCACGGCCACTGTCCGCGTATCGGATGCGGAAGTATTGGCGGACCACCGCCGTCGGAATCGTACGGTCAATGTCGAATTCGTGGCGTTGCGTCACGCTGCCCTTCCTGACGACTCCGTCGCCTATACCGACCGTGATCTCCGCGCATTCTACGAACGGAACAAGGAGGACTTTGCGCGCAAGAAGTCGTTCAGCCTGTCCTATGTGACCATTTCCAAGGCGCCGACGGCGGCAGACACGGCGGCTGTCATGGCCGATGTCGCAGGACTCCGCGATCTCTTTGCCGAGGCCGAAGACGACTCCACGTTCCTGGCCCGGAACGGCTCGGAGCGCCCGTGGAACGATTCGTATTTCCGCGCAGACGAACTGGATGAGAATATTGCCGCCGCTGTTTTCGAGAATGCCGAGGCAGGGACGGTTGTTGGCCCCATCATTTCAGGCAATGAGGTCCATTTGGTGAAAATCGTGGATGTGCGTCCGCCCGAGGATCCAGCTGTACGCGCCCGACACATCCTGTTCCGCGCCGCCGACGGCGATGCCGAAGCACGTGCTGCTGCTCGCCAGGAAGCCAATGATGTGCGTCGTCGCATCCTGGCTGGTGAAGACTTCGCGGACATGGCCCGGGAGTTCGGGGACGATGGCACATCGGCCCGTGGGGGCGACCTTGGATGGTTCGGCCCCGGCCGGATGGTAGCGGAATTTGAAGAAGCCGCCTTCGATGCTCCGGTCGGGCGCCTGGTCGGCCCGGTCGAAACCGATTTCGGGTACCACCTCATCGAGGTAACGGAGCGTGCCACGGTGGAAGCTCAGATCGCTGACTTCGCCCTCCCGCTGCGTGCCAGCGTGGCTACCCTGAACACGGCACAAGGTACGCTGGATGATCTGCAGTACTTTGCCTCGGAAGAAGGCGACTTTGCGGCCGAGTCCGAGCGCCGGGGACTCCAGGTCCAGGTGGTGCAGGTGGAAGAGGAGCAACAGTTCATCCCCGGAATCGGCAACAGCCGTGCTTTGCAGACTTTCCTGGAAACCGCCAAGGAGGGCGCCGTTACGGAGGTCATAGAACTGAACGACGTGTTCCTGGTCGCACAGCTGGATGGTATCACGGAAGCCGGCTACCAGTCTTTCGAGGACGTCAAGGCCCAGTTGGAGCCCCGACTGCGCAATGAATTGAAAGCCGACGCACAGGAAGCCCGTCTGCAGGCCGCCCTGGATGCCTCGGGATTTGACGGTGCCGCCGCCGCGGTGGGTGTGCCTCTCCGCACGGCAGAGTCCATCGGATTCGCCAATATGGTTGTACCCGGAATCGGACGCGATCCCAAGTTCGTGGGAACGGCCTTTGGACTGGCCGAGGGTGAGGTCAGCCCGGTCATCCAGGGTGAAACAGCCGTCTATGTACTCCGCGTGACCGGTGTCAACGAGGCGCCTCCCATGGAGCCATCACAAATGGAGTCCACTCGCCAGCAGTTGTTGACCCAGCGTCAGAACCAGGTTCGCCAGCAGTGGCTTACGACGCTCCGGGAGTCAGCAGACATCACCGACAACCGCCGTCTGTTCCTTCAGTAAGGGCAGGGCCTGATCGTCGATTTCCGGGTTCACGGCATGATTTCAATCGTGCCCCGATAGACCGACTCAGCCGGTCCTTCCAGATGGACGTCCGTGGGGTTCAGCGGCTCGCCCCCGCACCCCACGTACAGTTTCCCCCCGGGCATGACCACGGTCACGACAGGACCTTCAACGAGACCCAGGTGGGCAGCCACCAGGGCTGACGCCACGGCCCCGGTTCCACACGCCAGGGTTTCCGCTTCCACCCCCTTTTCCCACGTACGGACCTTCACCCGGGACGGGCCTGTGACTTGAACGTAGTCCACGTTGGCCCCGGCGTCACCGAGCGCCTGACTGTACCGCATGGGCCGACCGTAAACCTCAAGGTCAAGGCGCGCTACATCGTCAGAAAAAACGACGGCATGTTCGGTACCCGTCCAAATGGTACAGGCGGTCGGGAACGGCGTCTCCGCGGCCATGGGTACGTCGGACCGGAACGCCCGGGGCGGCGGAACGAACAAGCGCACCCACCCCTCCGGGGACACGTGAGCCGCGTAGACACCGGCATCCGTGACGAAGTTGCTGACCGGGACACCGGAGCGCTCGCCGGATGCCGGTATGCCCGCTGCTCGCGCGAATTGCGCGAGGCAGCGGGCGCCGTTCCCGCACATGGTGCCGAAGGATCCGTCAGCGTTTACATATCGCATGCGCCAGTCGGCCGTATGCGAAGCATTCAGCGCCAGCAAGCCATCTGCACCGATGCCGGTCCGTCGGGGACAATAACGGACAGCCAGCTTCTGCAGCTCGGCATCTGAAAAATGATAAAACCGGTTGTCGATAACGATGAAGTCATTACCGGCGCCATTCATTTTCGTAAATTCGACGACAAGCGCTCTCTGCATGGGCTGGGTATCCAATCTTGGCCCCGTCTGCACGGGCCCTGTTTTACGAACCATCATAATACGCCTCCTTGCCCGAAAAACGCATTGTTATTGATAAAGCCGAGCCCCTGCTGCTGTTCGGCTTCAACGATATCTACCTTCGCCTCATTGACGAATCCTTCCCGGAAGTCCGGATAACGGCACGAGGCAATGAAGTCCACCTCAGCGGGGACGATTCGGAAATCGCTTCCGTGGAACGGGTCCTTGACGAACTGACGGTCCTGCTGAACCGGAACGGGAATCTGACCGAAAACGACATCCACACCGTGTTGGCGCTGTCGCACCGGGGACACTCGCCGGCCAACGCAGGCGACGGAGCGAGTGGGCACACCATCCTGTTCACGCCGTCGGGCGGCAGTGTCAAGGCCAAGACGGCCAACCAATTGCGTCTGGTCGAGGCCGCCCGTCAGAACGACATCGTGTTCGCCATTGGTCCTGCCGGTACCGGCAAGACCTACACGGCCGTCGCCCTGGCGGTTGCTGCCCTGAAGTCCAAGCAAGCCAAGCGGATTGTCCTGTGTCGTCCGGCGGTGGAGGCCGGTGAGCGGCTGGGGTTTCTACCGGGTGATCTCCGTGACAAGGTCGATCCATACCTGCGCCCGCTCTATGACGCCCTGGAGGACATGCTTCCTCGCGACAAGCTGAAATCCTATCTGGAGCAGAATACCGTGGAGATCGTGCCGCTGGCGTACATGCGAGGGCGCACACTGAACTCCGCCTTCGTCATCCTTGACGAAGCGCAGAACGCCACCGCCCTCCAGATGAAGATGTTCCTGACGCGTCTGGGAGCCAACAGCCGGGCCATCATCACCGGGGATGTGACCCAGACCGACCTGCCCATCCGCGAGACCTCAGGCCTGGTGCAGGCCAGTGACGTGTTGCAGGGTATCCAGGGGATCGCCTTCATCCAGTTCGACCAGTCGGACGTCGTACGCCATCGCCTGGTCAAGGACATCATCGAAGCCTACTCCCGTCATTCCGAAGAGGAGTCGTCGCGTCGGGACTGAGGCACATGCGCCGTGTCCCGTCAACCCGGGGCGAATTCCGGGTTCGATACGTGCAGGTCCCGGATGTCCACGGGATTGTTCAATGCATCGACGTGCACGACGCGCGCCGCGTGTGACCGGGCTTCGTCGGGCGTCAGGCGGGCATAGGCAATGATGATCACCTCATCGCCCACCGTTACCAGGCGCGCAGCCGGCCCGTTCATGCAGATGGTCCGGCTACCCGGCTCGGCCGGTATGGTATATGTTTCCAGCCGGGCACCGTTGTTCACGTTCACGACCTGCACCTTTTCGTAGGGCAGGATTCCGCTCGCCTCCAGCAATTCCTGGTCGATCGTGATGGAGCCCTCATAGTAGAGCTCGGCCTGCGTTACGCGGGCCCGATGGATTTTGGCACGGAACAGGGTCAATAGCATGGAAGCGGGGCTGAGCTGGCTGACGAACGGACGGGCTGATTCGCTGACTGTCTGATATGACGGCCGCAGCAACGCCCGTCATATTGCGGGCGCAGGGGAAGGTTTCCGCCTCACGGAACCTCCACAACCACGTTGTCAATGAGGCGGGCCGCCCCGAAGCGCACCGCCAGGGCAACCATGATCTCCTGTCCGGACACCAGCGCTTCCAGGGGTTGCAGGTGCTCTGTGTCCACAATCGACACATAATCGATGTCTACATCTCCGAGTACGTCCCGCACGGACGCATCAAGCCGATCCGGCCGACGCTCACCCGCCTCCAGTGCCTTCTTCGCCGCCGTCAAGGACCGGAACAGACGTGGCGCATCGGCCCGCTCGACGGTCGTCAGATAGGCATTCCTCGATGACAGCGCAAGTCCATCAGCGGCCCGGACCGTGGGTACGCCCACGAGCCGCACCGGGAATCCGAAGTCGGCTGTCATCCTCCGCAGGATGAAGAACTGTTGCGCATCCTTCATCCCGAACACCGCCACATCGGGCTCAACCCGGGCAAAGAGCCGCGAAACGACCGTCGTCACCCCCCGGAAGTGACCCGGCCGGGACCGGCCGCAGAGCCATTCATCCAAGCCATCGACGGCAACCCAGGTCCGGTTCGGTCGAATCGGGTACATATCCTCTACCGTGGGCGCGAATACCGCGTGCGCCAGCCCTTGCGCACGCAGAGCGGCTACATCCGCATCCAGGGTCCGAGGATAGGCATCGTAATCCTCCCCCTCACCGAACTGCGTCGGGTTCACGAAGATGGACACGACCACCCGGTCGGCCTCCCTCGACGCCGCCTCCACGAGGTTCAAGTGCCCTGGATGCAGGGCGCCCATGGTGGGAACAAGGGCCACCGTATGGCCCGTTTTCCGCCTGTCCCGGGTCCAGGCGGACATGGCATCGGAGGCATGGATGAGGTCCATCTATATTCAGGAAAGATCAACACGTCGGCTTCGAGAGAGAGCGTATTATAGAGGATGAACCCAACACATGGTTACAGGAATGCGTGATTTTCGGACAGAAAAAGATTCTCTCGGCGACGTGCAGGTGCCGGCCGATGCGTGGTATGCGGCCCAGACCCAACGGGCACACGACAACTTCCCCATCTCCGGAATCCGGTTCCCGCGCCGATTCATTGAAGCGATCGCCGTCGTGAAGGCCGCTGCTGCCCGGGCCAACACAGACCTCGGACTGCTGTCCGCGGACAAACGCGACGCCATCCTGGATGCCGCTGACCGCGTCAGAAAGGGCGAATTCGACGCCGAGTTCGTGCTCGATATTTTCCAGACGGGATCCGGAACGTCCACGAACATGAATGCCAACGAAGTGCTCGCCAACCTGGCCAGCGTGGCCATGGGGGGCGACCGGGGCAGCAAGCTCGTGCACCCGAACGATGACGTGAACATGTCGCAGTCATCGAACGATGTCATTCCCACGGCCATGCATGTAGCCGCCGTACTGGCGCTGAAACACGAACTCCTGCCCGCCCTGAATGACTTCGCCAATGCTCTGGCGGCCAAGGCGGACGCTTTCGACGATGTCCTCAAGTCGGGGCGGACCCATCTCATGGATGCTACGCCGGTACGTCTTGGACAGGAGTTCGGTGGATACGCCGCCCAGATCCGCAAGGGTATGGCGCGCGTGCAGACCGGCATTGACGAATTGTCCGAACTTGCGCTCGGTGGAACAGCGACCGGCACGGGCATCAACTGCCCTCCCGGCTTTGCCGAGGCCGCCATCCGCGAAATCAGCGCATTGACCGGACACACGTTCCGGGAGGCCGACAATCATTTCGAGGCCCAGGCGGCCAAGGATGCCTACGTTTCAGCATCTGGCGCATTGAATACCCTGGCCGTCTCGCTCATGAAAATCGTGAACGACATCCGGCACCTCTCTTCCGGCCCCACGTCCGGACTCTCTGAAATCCAGCTCCCTGCCATCCAGCCCGGATCGAGCATCATGCCGGGCAAGGTGAATCCGGTCATGAGCGAAGCCATGATGATGGTGGCGGCCCGCGTCATGGGCAACCATACGACCATCACCGTCGGCGGACAGCACGGAAATTTCGAGCTGAACGTGATGATGCCCGTCATGACCCACGCCATGCTCGAGAGCGTATCCATCCTGTCGGGTGGTCTCGCCGCCTTCCGGACCCGCTGCCTGGAAGGGATTACCGCGAACCGGGAACGATGCCGTGAGCTGCTGGAACTCAATCCGTCCATTGCAACGGCCTTGAATCGGACCATCGGGTATGACATGGCATCCAAAGTGGCCAAGCGGAGCGCTGCCGAGAAGCGATCCGTCCGGGACATCGTGCTCGACATGGGGCTCATTCCCGCCGATGAACTGGACGCCGTCCTGGATGTCCGCCACATGACGGAGCCCGGCATCCCCGGGGCCTGAGCCGTGGACCCGGTTTCACAGGTCCCGCCCGGGCCGGATGGCTTCCCGTTCGCGAACCTCCTGGTCGTGGAATTGGCCTCGGTGCTTGCCGGGCCGAGTGTCGGCCAGTACTTCGCCGAACTCGGCGCCCGCGTCATAAAGGTCGAAAACCCTCACACGGGTGGGGACGTGACGCGGAGCTGGCTTCAGTCCGGCGAACAATCTGATGGGCGCTCGGCGTACTTCCATGCGTGCAATTGGGGCAAGGAGTCCGTGGTGCTGGACCTGGCCACGGAGGAAGGGCGCGCTGTCCGGGACCGTCTGGTGGCGCGCGCGGATATCGTTCTCGTGAACGCCTTGCCCGGCGCCCGCGCGCGCACGGGCACCGATATCGAAGCCTGGCGACAGGCCTGGCCGCGCCTGATTGTCGGCCTGATTTCCGGATACGCCGACGACCCGGAGCGACCAGGATTTGACGCCCTCATCCAGGCGGAGTCCGGGTTCTACCACCTGAACGGATCGGCCAGCGGACCGCAGAAGATGCCGGTCGCACTCATGGATCTCCTTGCGGCACATGGACTCAAGGAGGAGCTCCTCGTAGCCTTGCTGAATCGGGCGACTCACGGGCGGGGTGCGGTCGTAGAAGTCAGCCTCATGGATGCCGCGCTCGCATCGCTCGCCAATCGCGCCACCGGATTCCTGCACACGGGTGTGGACACCGGACCGGAAGGATCGGATCATCCCATGATTGCGCCTTATGGAACCGTATTCACCTGCACGGACGGGACACCCGTTGTAGTCGCGGTCGGGTCGGACGGCCAGTTCCATGCGCTGTGCGATCTTCTGGAGGTGCCCCTGTCGAGGGATCCGCGCTTCGCCACGAATGCAGCCCGCGTCCGGAACCGGACGATACTCAAGGAGCGTCTGCAGGACAGCATCGGGAAGCGATCAACAGATGCGTTCCTGGCCGACTGCCGCGCCGCACGGGTGCCTGCCGGGCGCGTCGCCGACCTGGAAACAGCACTCGCACATGCGCACGATGCGCTCTTCCTGCATGACACCGCGGGTCGCCGGAAAGGCCTCCGGAGTCGGCTCGGCATCCGCCGGGACTCGTCCGGCCCCATGCCACACCTGACGGAGCCCCCCGTCCTGGGCGCACACACGGAAGCCATCCGGACCGAGTTTTCCGGCGAGGGGTCAACATACCTCGGTACGGACTGATCAGTCGCTCAATCGATGCCGACGGTGCCTTCCAGTTCACTGACCAGCCACAGTCCTTCCTGGGTATTGGTTTCCCGGACACGCGCCACCTGTTCCACCGAGACCGGACCGGCATCGTTGCCGAAGGACGACCGGACGTAGGTCAACACGTTGGCAATCTGCTCGTCGGTCAGGAAGGCATGCGGGGTCATCACGTTGTTGTATTCCTGGCCATGTACGGTGATGGGACCCTGCATGCCGTTCAATACAAGACGTATGAGTCTGCCTTCATCACCCTGCGCCCACTCGCTGTCCGTGAGGGGCGGAAAGGCACCCGGGACGCCCACACCGTCAGGCTGATGACACAAGGCACAGTACCGGGCAAAGACGTCCTGGCCGGCCACCTGCCCGGACGTAGGACTGCAACCGGTCATCAATACGATGACCAGCACACCGAACGGGAAGCTGCCACCGGCGCCGTGTCCCGAACCGTTCCATTCACTTCTCATGCTATCCCACACTCCTGTTTTCATTACGGTGATGTGATGAGGGGGGCCACATCCACCCGCTGACCGGTCACGAGGCTGCCCCCCGATTCCACTTCAAACAACGCTCCCCGGGTCCCGGTCGCCAATACGGCCTGGCGGGCCTCCTCGGATGTCCGGCGGGCAAACAGATCACACGGACGGTGCGGCTTTGCGGTCCGGATGAGCGTGACGTTGCCCATGCGCAACCGGTCCCCTTCCTTCAACCGGGACAGATCCACGCCCGAGGTGACCAGGTTGTCTCCGGGAACGTCCCAGGCCGTGCCCAGGACATCCAGGACTTCCCGGGCGATGGCCGTCACGTGCCGACCGGGGACATCCTCTCCTTTCCAGAACGATTTCCTGGCGTGGTCGCCCGCAAACCCTGCGCCTTGCAACACATCCACGCGGGATACGCGGACGTGGACGCCCGGGGCGGGTTTTTCAATGAGCGCGGCCACCGTGGGCTCGCCCTCATACCGAAGGGTTTCAAGCGTTGGAATGAGCATCACGGACCGGCAAGGAATATCCTGGACCAAATAAGAGCCACACACTGCAATATACCTCCCGATCGCAATCCAGGACGTATCTTCCGGCATGATTCGGGACGAGTTCAAACAGATTGACGCATCTGACATCGCCGTTTACGGGTTCGCGCGGCTCATGGCCATCGTGGGGCTGCTCGTCGCCGCGTATCTCCTGTACAAAACCCGATCCGTCGTCCAACCCGGTGTCCTGATCGCAATTTCGGCCGCCACGACCCTCTGGGTGACGGGCCGATGGCTGCCCGGACTCCTCCGCCCCATCCATCGATCCTGGATGATGCTGGCCGTGCTGCTCGGATTCGTCATGACGCGGGTCATCCTGTTCATCGTGTTCGCGCTCGTCGTCACGCCCATCGGAATCTTCATGCGGCTTCTGGGGAAGGATCCGCTGAAAAAACGGCCCGATGCCACATTGGCCACCTACTGGATCCCGAAAGAGCCCGCGGAGCCGCCTGCCACCCGTTTCCGGCGCCTGTTCTGAACAGCCTTCTACGCCGCCGGCCCGATGTCCCACGGTGAATCGGCTTGCTCCGTGCGCGATCGCGCCCGCTCCATGAGGACCTGCTGGAATCCATGGATAGGGGCGTCCGGATCTTCCGGCATCCTGAGCAGCCACCGTCCGTCGGACTGCAATTCCCACGCCGAGGCAGGGTCGCTTAGTGCCAGCTGAAGGCTCCGGATGAAGCGTGCCCGGATGGACGCATCGTCGATCTCGACGACCACCTCGACCCGGTCTTCCAGGTTCCGGCGCTGCCAGTCCGCGCTGCCAATGAAGACCCGCGGATGGTTGTTGTTCTGGAAGTAATAGACGCGGCTGTGCTCCAGGAACCGCCCGATGATGCTCACGACCCGGATGTTTTCCGAGTATCGTTTCAGCCCGGGACGCAGGCGGCAATGCCCCCGCACAATCAGGTCCACCTGCACGCCTGCCTGACTTGCCCGGTAGAGCTCCCGGATCATGACCAGATCATCCAGCGCATTCATTTTCGCGATGATGCGCCCGTTTCCATGCGCCTTGTGATGCGCCACTTCGGCATGGACGAGGTCAATGAAATGGCGCCGCATTTCACGCGGGGCGACAATCAGGCGCAAATAATGCTGTTCGGGGGCGTATCCCGTCAGGTAATGGAACAGGTTGATCATGTCCCGACCAATGTCCGGAGCGCACGTGAACAACCCGGTGTCGGTGTAGAGCCGTGCCGTCGTGGGATTGTAATTCCCCGTGCCGATATGGCAATACGTACGGAGCCCGTCTGCTTCTTCCCGGATGACGAGCGTGGTCTTTGAATGGGTTTTCAGTCCGACGAGACCATAGGTCACATGGACGCCCGACTCCTCCAGCTTCTGTCCCCACTCGATATTGTTCTTCTCGTCGAACCGGGCCTTGACTTCCACGAGAACGGCCACCTGCTTGCCTTTCTCCGCCGCACGGATGAGGGCTTTGACGATGGGCGATTCATCGGAGGTACGATACAGGGTCTGCTTGATGGCCACGACGTGCGCATCGTCTGCGGCTTCGTCCAGGAAGCGCAACACACTTGATGTGAACGATTCGTACGGGTGATGCACCATGAGATCTGCACGGCGGATGATCTCGAACATGTCCAACCGGTCCTTGGCCTCCCCTTCGTGCAACAACCGTGTGGGGACGACCGGCTCCCAGTGCTCGTATTGATGCCCTGGACGCGGCACATTGGCCAGCGCACCTACCGACCCCAGGTCCAACGCCCCGTTCGAGCGGTACGTGTCGGCTTCGGTCAGATTCAGCTCCCGCTTCAGCAGGTCCACGACGTCCCGGGGCATATTGGCGTCGACTTCAAGACGGACAATGGGGGCAAACCGCCGCTCCCGGAGTTCGTCGGAAATCATGGCAATGAGATCATCCGCTTCCTCCTCGTCCCGCTCTATGTCCGCATTCCGTGTAATCCGGAACGCGTGCACACCAATGACCTGCATGCCCCGGAACAGGTCGCCGATGTTGTTCGATATGACCTGCTCAATGGGCACGAACGTCTCGCCGTCGGGCAGGGGTACGAAGCGTCCACGACTGGTGGGCACCTTCAGGCGGGCAAAATGCTCCGTGTGGCGGGTCGGGTGGCGAAGGGTGACCGCCAGCGACAGGCTCAGGTTCGAAATGAACGGGAACGGATGGCCCGGATCCACGGCCAGGGGCGTCAGGATCGGGAAGATGTGCTGCTGGAACCAGTGACAGACGTACATTTTCCCGTCGTCATCCAGGTCCTCGAAATCTGTCACCCGGACCTGTGCGACCGTGGCCAGCGTGGGTCGAAGTTCGCGTTCCCAGGCGTCGGCCAACGCAACGGCCATCCGGGCCGTGGCTTCCCGGGCCAATTGGAGCTGATCCTGGGGAGAGCGCCCGTCCGGCGACGGCCGGTCCACGCCGGCAGCAGCCTGCCGCTTGAGCCCGCCAATCCGCTTGCGGAAGAACTCGTCCAGGTTCGTGGCGGCAATCGACAGGAACCGGGCGCGTTCCAGTACCGGCACCCGGCAGTCCCTGGCCTGGTACAGTACCCGCCAGTTGAAGTCCAGCCAACTCATCTCCCGGTTGAAGTACAGGCGTGCGTCGTCGAGCGTTACCCGTTGCGGGACAACACGCGGTGCCGTCGAAGTGGGTACCACGTCGACCAGGCTGTAGCTGGTTTCCATCTCTTCCATCCCGGTATCCTCAGTCGATGAACGCTCTGTCTTCTATGCTTCGACGCAGTTTCTGCAGTTGCATTTGGGTTTGCAGCAGTTCCCGGGCGTCCTGTCCGGATTGCTGTGTCTTGTACAACTTCGTTGCCACCTTGCGCAGTTCCACATCCACCCTGCGAAGTTTCACGATTGCCATGGCTGACGCCGCGGCCTCATGCGAGTGGTCCGTCAGGCTCGGGACGGAAATATTCTTCATCCGCAGCCAGTTTTCGCTGGGTTCATCCGTCTGTGTCAAAACCTCAGCCACCAGACGCTGGACCCCCGTGCCCGCCTGACCCCGTGCCAGGGCCTTGCGATCAATGCGTCCGGCTTCGAATTGGCGGACCAGTTCCTGGGCCAACGCCCGGCTCGGACCCGGCGTGAATTCCTCCACGGCCATGTGCCCGAGAATGAACTCCACCAACGGCAGCCCCCCCTGCAACATGAGGAAATGCAATAATTTTTCTGCCGGAATGGGCTCCGCGCCAGGCATTTCCGGCTCATCCGGGCTCGCAGAACGGGCAGAATGCTCGGGATCCAACGGTGCCGGGCTTGCCGCCTCGCGAAGCACAGCGCGCTCCGCGGACCGTTGCCGGGACCGCCGGTCCCCTGCTTTCATGTCCTCCAGGATGGGTCGCAACTGCATATCCGGAATGCCCAGGCGTTCCGAAGCCACCCGCAGATACGACTCCTGCATGAGTGGATCCGGAATGGCGGAGATCGACTGCAGGATGGTACGCTGCACCCGGGCCTGCCCTTCCGGCGAGTCCATGCTTCCCGCCGCCCGGGCGTTCTGAAGCACGAAATCCACGAAGTGGACGCGGTTTTCCTTCAGGTAGGCTTCGAATGCCGCGCTGCCGTGGCGCTGCACGTACGAATCCGGATCCTCGCCATCCGGCAGTTGCACCGCGTACGGCACGAGCCCGGCGGCCAGGACCAGGTCTATGCCCCGCAAGGTAGCCCGGAGCCCGGCCTGATCGGCATCGTAGAGCAGCACCAGGGTCTTGACGTATCGTCCGAGGAGCGCGATCTGGTCCACGGTAAGGGCGGTCCCGCTGGAGGCCACCACATGGTGTGTTCCTGCCTGGTACAGCGACACCACATCCGTATACCCCTCCACCAGAATGGCCTCTTCCCGCGAACGCAGGGCGTTCTTGCCATGGTACAGCCCATAGAGGACCCGGCTTTTGTTGTAAACGCGGGTTTCCGGCGAATTGATGTACTTCGGTTCATCGTCCGCCCGGAGGATGCGTCCGCCAAAGCCCAGTACCTTGCCCACATGGCTGAAAATGGGGAAGATCAATCGGTGGCGGTACCGGTCATAGTGACCCGATCCATCCTTGCGCGGGACAATCAAGCCGGCCTGCTCGAGGAAATCGGAGCGGATGCCTGCAGCGGTGGCGGCCTCCAGGAGCGCATCCCAGGAATCCGGTGCGTACCCGATTCCGAAGGTGCGAATGGATGCGGCCGTGAATCCCCGTGATTTCAGGTAATCACGCGCATCTTTTGCATCGTCCCCCTTGGTCAGCCGGTCATGGAAGAATCGGGCAGCGAAGCGAAGCGCATGATGGACCGCCTCGGTTTCCGATGCCGTGTCGTCCGGAACATCGTCCTCCGGAAGGCTGACACCCGCCCGGTCCGCCAGGAGCCGCACGGCCTCCGGAAACGAGAGGCCTTCGGTACGCTCCACGAACCGGAAGACGTCGCCGCCCTCACCACATCCGAAACACTTGAAGATGTTCAGGGACGGATTTACGTTGAACGAAGGGGTCTTTTCCGAATGGAACGGACAAAGACCGATGAAATTGGACCCCCGTTTTTTCAGACGGACATAGTCGGAAACCACGTCCACGATATCCGTGAGCGAACGAACTTCCTCAATCGATGTCTCCGGAATCATGCTCATTCTGTTGCCGTCTGAAACCCCGGCCTGGGACTGCCGTAGCCGGAAAACAAGGTACCCAACGGACACGCCAAAACCATGACCATAACAGGCCACATCACGTACCAGGACATCGAAGGCGGGTTCTGGGGAATTGTTGCCGAAGACGGCGCCCGCTACGTACCCGTAGAGCCTCTCCCGCCTGAATGGCGGCGGGAAAAACGACCGGTCCGGGCAACGGTTCGCCCCGCGAACGTACTGGGCGTTACCATGTGGGGCACGTACATCCACGTGGACCGACTGGACTTCCCCGACTGACATGATGGCTTCCGGCATCATCACCCTTTCGGCGTTTCTTCTCATGGGACGCGCCATTTCCGGGCGGGAACGGTCGGCACCGCTCATGGCCTTCGGACTGATCGCGTTGGCTGCGTCCGTGGTCATCCATGTACTCCGCTTCGAGTGGAGCCTGATGTTCTTCGTGACCACAGCGAGCGAATATGGCCTTGGTTGTCTGATCCTGGCCGGCCTGCTGCGTCGAGCACCGGAAGCGGCACGTGCCTGGTTCTTTGTGGGAGGTTCGTTGCTGGCTTTTGTTGTTTTCGCGCTGGCGGCCGGTCGACTGAACGATGCGTTCCGCGTGGAATGGCTCGTGGAGTTGGGCCCGGACGATACCCTGGCCGAAATCCAGCCGGTTCTCGACCGGTATGGCGTGACTGCGGAACAGGCCTTCCCGTCGGTTTCCCTTGCCGAGAATGAAGATCTTTCCCAGGTCCATGTCCTCCGGGGCACCGCCTGGTCCCTCTGGCGTGCCCGGCGCATCCTGACACAGGACGTGGAGAACGTGGATCACCTGGAGCCGAATAGACGTCTGGATTTCCTGGACCCGGTATCCGCCGCCCCTCCGGTTTCCACCCCGTACAGAGCAGGGCGCATCCTGGAGAACGATCCGCTTGTGAACGAGCAATGGGGATTGCACGCCATCCGGGGCCACGACGCCCATGCCGTACTCGCATCGATCGAGCCCGGACGTCGGGCCATCGTAGCCGTCCTCGACACCGGTGTGGACGGCGGGCATGAGGATCTCGCAGGCAGCTTCTCGTCCTCGCCGGCGGCCACGGACGAACACGGTCACGGTTCGCATGTGGCCGGTCTGGCCGGTGCCGTCACCAACAACGGAATCGGCATGGCAAGCCTGAACTGGGAGGGCAGGTTCGTGGAGGTGGTCGGCTACAAGGCGCTGGAATCGAACGGATCGGGCACGTTGGAATTGATTGCCCAGGCCATCGTGGATGCCACAGAAGACGGCGTGGACGTCATTTCCATGAGCCTCGGGGCAAAAGTGCCCGCCACCCCGAAAGTCGTGGCCGATGCCGTCTCCTGGGCCCTTCGTTCCGGGGTCATCGTCGTGGCATCGGCCGGCAATGCCAATGAAGATGCCCGGACACATATCCCCTCCAATATCGACGGCGTCATCGTGGTCACCGCGGTGGATGAGCAACTGCGGAAGGCATCTTTTTCGAATACCACACCGACGCTGGCCATGCCGATTACGGCACCCGGTGTCAACATGCTCTCCCTGAAAGCGAACGGGGGATACGTCACCATGAGCGGCACATCCATGTCCACTCCCGTGGTCAGCGGCATGATCGGAGTCATGCGCGCCTTGCAGCCCGATCTTTCGGCGGCGGATGCATGGTCCCTGCTGCACTCGACCGGACAGGACGTGCCGGATACACCCCGGATTGGACGGCTCATGGATGCCGAGCAGGCCATCCTGGAGCTGCTGGGTGGGCATCAATGATCATCCGGACGGCCGTGACGGCCGACGCCGAACGGATTGCCGGTATCTATTCGCACGCCATCCTGGCCCGAAACAGTACGATGGAAACAGAGCCGGTTTCGGGCAACACCATGGCGGCGCGTCTGGACGCGCTGGGATCCCGGGAAACCGTCCTCGTGGCCGTGGATGACCATACAGGCGTCGTGGGCTGGGGCATCGTGAAGGCGTGGTCGGACCGCGTCGGCTACCGCGTAGCCTGCGAAACGTCCGTCTACCTTGACCCGGACTGGACATCCCGGGGCATCGGATCCCGGATCCAGCAGGCCCTGTTCGGGTTCTGCCGATCGGCGGGATACCATCACGTGGCCGTCAAAATCTGGGCAGACAATGCCCACAGCCTGGCCATGCATCGGAAAAACGGATTCGAACTCGTCGGTATTCAGCGCGAAATCGGGCTCGTCGACGGCGTGTGGCGGGATGTCGCCATCATGCAGTGCCTGTTGGATTGAGACCGACGGAACCGGTGGATCCTACGGCTCGAGGATGGCCGTGCAGGGACCGTCGCAGAAGATGTAGTCGACGTTGTAGAACACCTGGACCAGACGGCCTTCGGCAGACACCATGTAGTGTGATCGACTGTCCAACTCACCGGTCCGGGGATCCCAACGGACACCCTGGAATCGATCCAGAACGTCCTCCACCTGGTCGCGGGTAGGCCCGTCCACCCAGATCACGTCCACGCCCCGTACATCCTGTTGATGCAGCAGCGGGTCCTCCAGGCGTACGGCAAATACGGCCGAAGGGAAATGGGCCTGAAGAGCGGCCTGAATCTGTTCAACCGCGTCTGCGGCGGGTACCAGTACGGTCTCCATGGGTCGTCTCTGAACTCGGAAATGGAACGTTGCTTGCTGCCATTAGAGTACGACTGAAAACCCGGTATTCGCGGTCGACGTCCTGTTCGAATGGACCGATCCTCCCGGGATCCGCCGGCGATCACTGCCGTTCTGAACCACCCATACAACCCCACGACGGGCATGAGTGACAAACAGCAGATCTACAAGGATGTGCGGCAACGCATTGAAGCCATTGTACAGGACGACACCGACTGGATAGCCACGCTGTCAACGGTCTGTTGCGAGCTGCACGCGGCGTTCGAACACTTCCACTGGACCGGCTTTTACCGGGTGGTCCGGCCCGGGCACCTCCAGGTCGGCCCGTACCAGGGCGGTCACGGATGTGTGGACATTGCATTCGGAAGGGGCGTGTGTGGTACTTCCGCGCTGGAAAAGCGCACCATCCGGCTGGACGATGTGGATTCGTTTCCAGGGCACATTGCCTGCTCGTCCACGACCCGATCCGAAATTGTAACCCCTGTGGTTACGAATTCAGGAGAGGTGATTGCGGTGCTGGATGTCGATTCCGACTGGCCCGCCGCGTTTGACGGAACGGACCAGGAAGCGCTGGAGTCCCTGTGTGCCTGGCTCGGGAGCGCGTCCCGTCAGAACGGATAGCCACCCGCCGAAATCGTGAACCTGAACAGCAGGTCCGGCACACTGTACACGTTCACGCCCACATGAACGGAGTTGAAGAGGGTATACGTACGGGCAACGCCGAGGGACATGGGCAGAGTGCCACCAATCCACCGGGACAGATCATCGGCGAATGAATTGTCGATCCCCGTTGTTCGGGCGGGTCCCGTTACGAATCCTCCGCTGAAGCGATACCGGGGCTGGTCGAACGACGTACCGGGGAGCAATTCCATGAGGACCCCGTCCACGTCCAGCGTGATGAGCCGGAGCGGAAGGGCCAGGATCCAGGCACGCGGTCGCGCCAGATCCAACGCAACCTTGCCACCCCACGTGGTCCGCTTCCCGATCACATACGGCTGCAACTGCCCGTCCCGGATGCCATACATCCCGCTCCCCGCGAGTTCGCCTTCGTACCGGATGGCGTTCAACGATATCCGGTGACGACCCATGACCCGGTCCAAACCCAGCGCGAGGGACGACGGAAGCCGTATCCGCATCGTCGAACCCATGGCATCGCGCGTGCGGGTCGTCACGTTCGGACGGGACAGATCCACCGCTTCCACATCGAACATTTCCGGCTGGAAGGGATCGTTCGTGGCTCCACGGATGTCCAGGAATGCCGGAAGGAATCCTTCGGCGAACGCCCCCCGATCCACCATGTCCAGGCGGGGTGCCAGGTTCAGGGTCAGCGTTGCTCCCCATCGTTGGGAATAGGGACGATACACGAGCCCTCCCCGGAATCCCCAGCCCGCACCGGCGTACGCACCGGTGACATTCCAGAAGAAATCGTTCGTCTCTCCCGCCGAACGGTCCAGATTCGGGTCGTCGGGATTGTTGAAGTAGACCGGATCCCCTCCACCCAGGGCAATGGCTGCCTGAGGCAGCATGTGCATGGAAAGGCCCACTGAAGCGTGCGTGCGATACGCCGAGCCACCCCACCAGATGCTTCCGAACGCATAGTGGTCCAGCAGTCCGCCCGCTCCGAACGCCATTTCGCGAAGCGACACCTCCACACCGGCATCCACGTTCAGCGCGGCGTTGATGTCAATCCGGGTTGCAGTCGATCCGTCATCCTGCACGCCCTGCAGAAGCAATTCATTGCCCCGGGCAGCCAGCGCCGCCTCCATGAGCATGGGCTGACGGAATCCTACCGCGACGACAGCATATTCATCGAAGGGATACGACGCTGAAAAAGAAGACAGTTGGCGGGGTTGCCCGGCCTGGATGCGATCTGCCCGCGTATACACGGGCGCGCTGCCGGTATTGTAGGACAAGTCCTCCAGGAGGCCGTCCGTCGTTCGCCGGATCCGGCCCGTGGACAGCAGCGATCGGGGACCGACGCCGAAGGTGCCGTTGGCCATGGGCAGCCGGAAATCAATGGCCATCTGAGGAATGTCGACGAAGGCCAGGGCAGACGGATTCCCGAAAACCGATGCGGCATCGAAGGGCCCGTACGCGGCGTGGAGTGAGCCGAGGGTGGACCGGGACACTCCCGCACCGGATACGTTTACGCCGGTGCGCAGGGTCGACTGCAACTCACCTCCGTTCCAGCGTGTGGCCTGGAAATCGGAGCTCTGTGCCATGCTCGTCCCGACGACGACCATGCTGAGGGCCAGGAGGCAGGAGAGGCGGATATTCTTCATGGCGCCACCACCAGGGTGAACAACTGGGAAACGGCCAGATCGGAAGAGACCCACGCATAGTCCATGCGCAGTCCCACACCCCAGACATCATCGGCACGCAATCCGAAGCCGAGGGTCGTGGATTCGTTCCGGTAGCCATCGTGCAGCAGCTGTCGACCCGCACGCAACTCCAGGACCCGGACCGGTCGGATGCCCGCACCGAAGCCATAGCGGGCGGCCACATCCCGGTCCATGGCCGGGGCCCAGGCTGCATGGAAGGTGAACCAATCGGACGGTGTATAGCTGACGGACACGTCCATGTCTGCCGGGACATGTTCCGTGCTCGATGCACGCTCGCGCACCCCGCTGGTCGCAACCCACTCGACGGGCGCCGCGACATTGCGCAAGGTCCATGCCATGCGGATGTCCCTGTGCGCTTGCACCGCCACTCCGGCATCCAGGCCCCATCCCCGGGCATCGCCCCACACTTTCCTGGCCATCCCGTCCGCGATCTCGTCCGGATCGAAGACAGTCAGGTCGGCCGGATTCAGTACGTTGCGTCCGTAGGATGCACGACGGTACCGCCCCCCCACCCCGACGGTCAGCCACGCCATCCGATGCGCATAGGCCAACTGGGCCGTCCATTCCGTATAGGCATCGTCCCCACTGACCGACACGGCACCGCCGATCACGGACGTGCCGCGAATGAACGGGACCGCCACGGCCAGGTGATCGTAGGCAACCTGCTCCAACTGATCCACGTGGGACAACATGAGTTCCAGCGATGTGGCATGCGCCAGACCGGCGACATTGAATGCCAGCGCGCGGACGCCGGTCGCCGATCCGGCACCCGCGTATCCGACACCCGCAATCGATGCATCCAGACCCACTTCCACGAATCCCCCGGCCTGACGGGACGTCTGCCCCACAAGGAGCCCTGATGGCATGAGCCCTATGAGCACCAAGAGCATGAGCCGTTTACCCATCCCCGACCGCCTTTGCGGGGACGGTCCTGAATGCAGTGATGGATATGTGGACGATGCGTGCATGCGTTATTTGACCAGGACGGCCTGAAGGACTTCCCGGGCTGTCCCGGAGTCATCCTCGGCTTCGATGTATACCAGGTAACGTCCATTTCTCGCCCATTTGCCGGAATCGGTCCGTCCATCCCACTCCACGCGCAGCAATCCGGAATCCGAACCGTACCGACCCGGCCACTGCGGAGTACGGGACAACAGCGTGCGGATCCGCTCGCCACGCAGGTTCACAATGTAAATGGAGACGCTTGCCGGCGGCGACGTGGATTCGAGGAGATATCCTATGCGCATGCTGCCATCCTGGGGCGAGAACGGTGTGGGCAGGAGAGCCGCATGCCGGATGGCCAGTGGCCGCGACGAAACCGCGATCGCATATTCCCCCAGACGGGTCACATCATCCGAGCGGACCTGGAATCCTGTGTCCTCCGACGGCAGCCTGGACCATTTCAGGTTCCGGTCGTCGAAACGGACAATCTCGCCCGCCCCTTCCTGCAATCGAAGCCCGGACCGGTTCGACAGGCTGAGCGTCGCCGGCACGGCGAGTGAATCGCCGATCAATGCCCGTTCGCTCCGGAACAGGAAGCGCACACTCCTGTCCGCCACCGAGACCGCCGGAGCCGTCGGCACGGCCGAGGCCCCGTTGGCAAACCGTTTTCCGGCCGGAACCGCATCCCGACGCAAGCTCAATTCCCCCGCTTCCGTAAAGGCGTACCGTGGCACCTGGAATCGCACATCTTCCCGATCCCTGAAATCCATGGACGACCGGTTGTCGACCCGGGCAAAAGCGGACAATTCCACCGCCCGTTCCAGGCCCGACTCATTGTCTTTCACCATGACCGTCAGCGGACCAATGAAGTCCGGTGCATTCATCTGAAGTGTATTTCCGACCAATGTGCCCACGCCTTCGGGCTCCAACCGGATTCCGAATCCGGAGCCCAGTAGGATGTCCTCTCCGGACGAGGCCTTTCCAGCCACCGTGAATTGGACGCGCCCTCCGTCGTTGAAAACGCGTTGCCGGTCCACATTGACGGCTACGTCGGTCACGGTCACATCCTTGACTTCGACCGGCACCGTCAAATGCCTCTCCACGCCATCCACCCGGACCCGTACGTCCAGCTGCGATTCCCCGATGGCCGATGCCACGAGTACGCTGGACAGGCCACTCGTTGCCGGATCGGGCTGAACCTGCACGGCGGGTCCATCCGCGCTCCAGGTGACCGATGCGCCGGGCAATCCAGGAAGAAATCTGGAATCCAGGTCCCGTCCGGTTTCATCCCGGACCACGAGGAGGGTACGGTAGGTCCCTCCCAGACGGAGGACCCGACCCGACACATCGGGCTCCAGGCGGATGGTGGCCAGGCGACCGGCCACCTGCGGCACCCGTTCATGGTCCGGCGATGCGTAGGCGACGCGGCCCGTGGAATCCGCCACCTCCAGGCGATAAGTGAACGCCGCCGGACCCGGAGGCGGACGTTCCAGGTGCCATCCCGACGCATCCGGTGTCATTGCGATGCCGACGGCCTGGCCGTTCATCAACAGGTAGGCCCGGTCCCCGGGACGCGGAACACCACGGATCCGGAACACCAGGCTGTCGATACTCGTGACGGACTCAGGGACAGGCGTATGCGTGTACGGAAGCTCGAGCGCCATCTGTACGGTGCTGGTGTCGGTGGGAATCCGTACATCCGGAGACGGAACCGGCCGAAGCAACGTATCGGCCAACGTGGTGATGGCGTAGGCGCCTGCGTCCAGACGGCGGGGTGTCGCGGCAGAGCCCGACGCGTCGGTTACCAGATCCAATCGGGCGAGCGATGGACCGCCGACCGCAAGTTGCAGTCCCGCAAGGGGTTGCCCGTTCCGCGTTGCACGGATCCGGATCTGACCCGAAGACAGCACGATATCCGGCACGACCACGCCGGTCTGGATATCCGACTCGCCGACCACCACATTCCGCCGGACATCCGGCTGCCCGGATCGTGGAATGACCAGTTCCAATACCACCGAGCCGGCCAATCCCAGCGGCACGTCCGGAATGGCGAAACGCCCGTCCATGCCCGTCCGGACCACGGCAGTCCCGATGCCCGGCAAGGCAACTACCTGCCCCTCCACTGGCATTCCGGCCCGCAGGACCCGCCCCGAAATACGCACGTTCCGCCGGAAAAGGATGATGTTGTTCAACACCTGTTCGGCCCCGGCCACCAGGACAACGGAACGCTCAACATCCAGGTGACCTGAGCTTCGTATGCGTAAAACATATGCACCGGCAGGCACCGGACCCAATGAAAACAAACCGGTGCCCGTCGACAGGGTCTGGACGAGATCGCCCCGGTCGTCGAACAGCTCCACAATAGCGTTCAACACCGTAGTGCCCGCTTCGTCGCGCAAGGGCCCGGAGAGCCGGGCCGTTGCCGGTACCCGCACGAACGAGACCGTCGCTTGCCTGGCCGTCTGCACGTCCACCAGGGCGGATGGAGGCTCGAACCGGGCCAGCGGTTCTGCCGGCTCCACCCGGTATACGAAACCACCCGGAAGTCCGGCGGGCGTGACCACCCCCCCGACACCGGTCTCGGCCTGCCGCTCTATGCGACGATCCAGACTGGTAATGGAGAGGGGGACATCCTCAATGGGGAGACCTGCCTCGTCGCGAATGCGGATTTCCACTGCGGCGATATCCGACGCAGGAACGAAGGAGGCCGATACCGTTCCGGAACGTCCGGTTTCTACGGTTCGCTCCGTCGGTGTGAAGGTGTATCCAGGCTTTGAAGGAACGACGCGCCACGTGCCTGCGGGCAAACCGTCCAGGCGGAACGATCCGTCCGAGAGACTCAGGGTCCGGGCCTCCAGTCGCCCGTTCGCCACGTCCACGGTGACCTCTTCCAGTTGTACGAATCCGGATATTGTGGCATTCCGTTGTTGAACAACCAGATCGGCCACCGGGACCTGGACCGTTCCGGGCGGGATGGTCAGGGTCAGCGACGCATCCGTATATCCCGGCCGCCCCGTTCGGGTCAGGACCCGGATGGGCACGGCTTCGGGAAGTCGGTCCACGGCCCAAGCACCGTCGGCGTCCGTTTGGACTTCCCGGCGGGTGGTAGCGGTTTCGACGACGACCGTCGTGCTGAACGGCAGCGGTGTGCCGGCATCCGAGACCACTCTTCCTGTGAGACCGGCCTGCAGCGGCCGGAGGACCGCGGTGATCTGGGCTTCATCCTGGATGGGAATCGTCACCTGCTGTTCTGCTGCGTTGTAGGAGGGATGCGTCGTACGGATGACGGCCGGGCCGTCAGGAAGCCCGCCCAACTGAACGCGCCCATCGGCCCCTGAAAGGGCCGTTGACATGCCCAATGAACTCCGCACCTCGACTTGGGCGTTCCACACTCCGTCGGAACTCGATGCATCAATCACGAGAGCAGCCAGGCTGCCCGAAAACGGCGTCAGGACAATGGAACGGTCCACGCCGGTCGAATCCACCTGAATGGCGGCCTCCGTGAACGTGGCATACCCGTCGCGGAACACGTGAAGCGTCCATGATCCGGGCGGAACCGATGCAAGGCCGAACGTGCCATCGGCATCCGTTTCTGTCAGGAACCGCTCCGTCCCCTGGTCCAACGTCACGGTGGCGCCCCGCACGGGCGTGCCATCGGTTCCGGTGACGCGCCCACCGACGCTGCCGGCGTGGGGGCTCATGACAAACGAGATTTCCGACGCCTCCCCGGCCTGCACGGTGACCTGTCCCGTCTCCGTCCGGTACCCGGCTGCTTCCACCGTCACAGACCAGGTTCCTGCCGCCAATCCCCCGATGGACGCCTGCCCGTTGGAAGCCGTGGTCCGCTCGCGGGTGGTGTGTCCGACGGCCCGGATGCGCGCGCCGTCAAAGGGCTCGTTGTCGTCGGTCCGGATGTCCACGATGAGCGATCCATCCGTCCGCGTCAGGACAATCGGCGCAATGGTCCTGGTTTGACCCGCCTCCAGATCCACGGATCTGGAGGCTTGCAACCATCCGGGACCGTCGACCTCGATATCCAGCGACCCGGGCGGGAGTCCCACCCGGAATTCTCCCAATCCATCCGGAACGATGACGGTGTCCGGGCGGGTGGTCGATGAAATCCGGATCGTGGCGTCCCGGACGCCACGACCGGAGCGATCGACCACCCGCCCCCCGAGAACGGCGGCGTGGGGCACGAGATCAATGACTTCCTTGGCCGTGGAGGCAAGCGAGACCAGCCGCACGTCCCGCAGGAAACCGTCGGCCAACGTTTCTGCTTGGAGATCCTTGCCGTCCGGAACCAGCATGGAGAAAAAACCATCCGACCGGCTTTGCGTCTGCAGCGTTCCATGGGGCGTCGCAACACGGACCGATGCCAACATGACGGGCCGGGGGCCGGACAGGACATGCCCGGAAAAAATGCGAACCTGGCCGGGCAGCGCCAACCGCAGATCGGAGATCGTTTGGCCCCCGGCCCCATTTACCACGACCGCTTCCGACGTCCCGTACAGCGGTGACGCCGCCCGCAATTCCCATTGTCCCGGGGGAAGCGCGAGCGCAAAAGCCCCGTCCGAGAGCGATACGGTCCGGAACGTGTCGGCGGCTGCTACCGCCTGGACTGGGACCATGGCTGCCGGGCCGTCATTCGACCGGACGTGGCCGACAAGCCTCAGCGCATTGGGGCCGAGAACCATGTCCGGTACGCGTGCAACGCGATCTTCCTCCAGCGATACATGCAGTGTGCGCGGCAGGAAGCGGGAATGCCCTTCCACCCGGAGGACCTGCGGTCCGGGATCCGTCTGCAGCCGGAATCCCCCTCCGGACGTGGTCCGGGTATGGGCGCCCGATGAGGAAACCACCGTCAGGTCAGTCAAACCTTGTCCGGACGTTGAAATGACCCGACCTTCCACGACAGCAGTCGCTCGATCGACCATCAGCAGGATGTCGGCCACCCGATCACCGGTCCGGACGTGCAGGTCCAGGCGCCGTCCGGGCACTACCCCTTCCTTTTCCACCATCAGGGAATATCCCCCCTCGGACACGTCCATGGAAAATCGTCCTTTTGAATCGGTGGCCGTCTGCACGACCGTACCGGATGCCGGAACAGCCTTGACGAGCCCCCCCTCCAACGGCGTCTGCACGATCGCGCCGTCCGTATCCACCGATTGTACCAGAACCGTCCCGGAAAGACTGGCCGATGCGCTTCCAAGGATGAAGTCAAAATTGGAGACGACGTCGCCCCTGGCAACCGTCAGCTTGCGGAAGCCGGATGAAAGGAGCCCTTGACGCGTGGCTTCGAGCGTCCATTCACCCTCCGACAAGGACATGGTATATACGCCGTCCGCATTCGTCGTCGTCACGATACGCTGGGTCCCCGAACGGGCAGAAACGTCTGCCAGGGCAACGGGGCTGCCGGTTGACGTCAAGACGCGCCCGGAAACGGGGATGTTGTCCTCGACCAGGGGAATGGGTTGGGGCAGCACAATGAATGCATTCCGGGACAACGTGAGGACAATGGGTGTGGAAGGCCGGTAGCCCTCCCGTGTCGCCGTGAACTCATAGGTGCCCGGAGCCAAAGCCAGGGAAAAGCCCCCGTCCAGTGTCGTAAGAGTCGTCCGAACCAGGCTGGTGGCCACATGTCTGGCAGCAATGCGGACACCCGACAGCGGTTGTCCGCCCTCATCGACTACCCGACCCGAAACCCGTGCCGAAAGCTGACGCAGATTGATGTCCACGTCCGTCTGGGCACCCGTCCGTATTTGGACGGCGAAACTCGAGTCGGCGAATCCGACTTTCTGAGCCTGGAATACATACCGTCCTGCACGCAGACTGTCCGAATAAGACAGACTGGTTGCATTCACCAACGGATTCGGAGGACTGTAGCCGCCATCCGTCGACCGGACCGTGACCGTGACCCCCAGCAGATCCGACCGTTCCGGTCCGGATGACGTCCGGAATGTGAAGGTACCCATCGGAACCTTGTTCCGGAAGAACGCGGTCTCGCTCACGCTTCCGGCACCGTTGCCGTCGTTGGCAATGACGAACCACGAATGACGTCCGGACCGGAGCGTCTGCCGGGCGGGCATGGCCACCCGTCGGTCCGTCGTACGTTCCGAAAACACAAGAACATCGGCCGTCGTCGAACCGGTAACCTGACGTTCGAAGACGGAAACGTCGTAGGACGTGGCACCCGGAACGGCATTCCACTGCAGATCAATGACTTCCGGGTCCTGGAACAACACATTGCCACGGGGCGAAATAAGCTCCGCGGCTGGCAGGCCTCCGGTATCCTGTATACTGAAGGAAACGATGGTCCCGGTCACCGGGCTCAGCAGCGACGTATCGGTCGTGCTGTAGGCATTCAGGATGGTATAGTAGTACGTCCGACCCGGTACGAGGGGCTGGGCCTCGAAGCTGATGACCGGATTCGCCGTGGCTTTTTCGCCGTAGAGTGCCGATGTACCCGTGGTCAGCAATGCCCACGTGAGGTTTATGCCCTCGATGGATAATTCCCCCGTGGACGGGTTGCTGCCTATGGTGAACGGGGCAGACGAAAGGACCAGGGCATACGCCGGGACGCCGGATACCGGCTCCCATTCAAAGAGGGGCGTTCTGCTGGCCACCTGCGAGCGTGGCCCGACAATCCTGGGCGTCGTCTGCGACTCCACCACGAACTGGAATTCGGCGGAATATTCGATCGAATTGTCGGTCGAGGCATCCAGCTGGATTTCCACGAGTGTATTGGCGGATGACGTCGTGATCACGCCATGGTAGACACCCACCGGCAATCCTACGACCTCCGGTGTGAACGTGGCCTCCCGCCCGGCAGGCAAGGGTACATTCCGGAAGACATACTCACCGGGCCGGGTACCGATCTTCAAGCGACTGGCCGGGATGTTCCGGTCCCACTTCAACGTGACCGTATCCGATGCCCGGATAAGGGCCGTCGTGAGCGTGGATGCGCCCCGTTGGACCGTCGGCGACCGGAGCGATATGGTCTGCGCCATGCCATCCAGGCTGACCGCCATCTGGACAACCACGAAGAGTACGACGAACGCGACCTGGCCGAACGGCCGACGTCCTCCGGAAGCCATACGGTAACGAGTATTCAAAAACGGGTTCATACACCCGTATAGTACGATGGAATCCCGCTTTTTAGGGGTTTCAACTCCGAGTGGACCACGACGGGACGTGCGGTCGTCTGGACACCATTTCCGGTCCTGCCCGCGGCTACCGCTGGATGGTGACTGTCGCCTCCACACGCGTCACACTGCCGAACAATCCCCTTCCGTTTTCCACTCGGTCCAGGACATTCGGGATTTCGCCGGGAGACAGCGTTGAACCTCCGGCCTGGACCTGCTGGTAGCGGACGAAATCGTACACGTTGTCATCCAGGGCCGACATGATGACGCGGGTCGGTCCATAGAACGCCACGGCAAACCACGGCAGGCGTACACTCAGCAGACCGTCCGGTCGCTGTTCGTAATTGCCTTCATTGATGGGTGGGGAGCTGTTGAACAGCACGGCGTCCATTTCCGAGGGGTCGAGTTCTTCGTCCACGACCGGATCCCCGTCACCCAGGTCATAGATGAAATCCAGATACAACGGGGTCAGGTTGGATGGCCGCGGGTCGAGGCTTTCGATGGAAAAAATGTAGACCGGGGCGCGATTCCCGCGCTCAATGGGCGTCACCACGAACTCCAACTGGTCGGCCTGTCGGTAAGCCAACTCCAGCGGACCGACCTCGACCAATCGGTAATCGCCGGGAACCGTGGTCTCTGCCGTCACTGGATCCCGGTCCGGAATTACCGCTTCCAGCCGGTACCTGCGACCGGGCAGGATCCGTGCATCGGATGAAGGAGGCGTGTACTGCCCGGCCGCACCGAACACGGCCTCATAGGACCATGTGGATTCGGGCTGCCCATCCGATCCCAATAAATGGATCCGGACGTCAGCGCCCGGAAAACCGCCCCGGTCGGCATCGAAGACACCGTTCACGGGAATGGACCGAGACAGCCAGACATCCGGCAGCGGCTCTCCGGCAATCAGGTAGGCTTCCACGACCACGTCCTCCACGTGGTCCGATGGCTGTGTGGAATCGCAACCGGCGAGCAGTACGATAAAGAGTAAGGCAACAGCGTAATTCTTCATGGCGTCATTCCACCTCACAGCGTCAGCGTGACCGAGATATTGGGAATCGGAACCGGAATCTGAGGGACCACATCGCGGGTCACGGTTCCGTCATCCTCGAACTCGAACAAGTAGAACCAGATATTGCGGCGCGCATAAACGTTGACCACCTGCAGCAGCAGTTCAAGATCGGCGCCGAACACCTTCCCGCGTCGGGTCGCACCAATGTCCAGGCGGTGATAGGCGGGCAATCGGGCCCGGTTGAACGGGCTGACGAGAACGTCGACACTGGTCCGTGTGAACGGGGAGTGGGACAAGCGGTACTGTGAGGCGGGTTCCGTATAGGCTTGCCCGGTGGCGTACGAAAACACGGACGTGAACCGCCACTTTCGCGTCACATCCACCGACGCGGTCATGTTCAGGTCGTGTGTCCGGTCATATTTCGGCGCATACCAGGCGTTCTCGTCAATCGTCTCGAACCGGCGGCGCGTAATCCCGAACGTGTATCCGAGGAAACCCGACAGTCGTCCGACCTGCTTTTCCACAAACAGTTCTGCGCCGTAGGCATAGCCTTCGCCGAAGTGGAAGAACTCCTCGTAGTCCAGACCGGCCACATCGGGCACGAACGGATCGAGTTGGAACAGGTCCTTCATGGTGCGCCAATAGGTCTCTCCTTCAACCCGGATTCCCCGGCCGGAGTCCCATTTCAGACCTGCGACCACCTGATCCCCCCAAGCCGGAGGAACGCCATTCGCGCTCGTCAGCCAGACGTCCAATCCACTGAATGCTTCATTGGAGATGAGCGTCAGGTATTGGCTGTAGCGCCCGTAGCCAAGCTGGCCGAACAGACCCGGAGCCAATTGTCGTTCGACAGAAAGACGCGGTTCAATCCGCAGGTAGTCCCCACGGGCAAACCAACTGGCCCGTAAGCCACCGGTAACCGTCCAGAGCAGACCCAATCGTCGCTTTTCTTCCACGAATGCCGATACATAGGGCGATGCTTCCTCCAGGGACAGCACGTCCTGGCTGTCGAACGTGTCATTCAGGCGGAGCGTAAACAATCCGGCCCAGACGCCTCCCGAGACGGTCCGTCGGCTGGAGGGAAAATACTCCAGATCCGCCTTGACGGACCAGTCCCGCACCTGGTTGTCCCGTTGACTGGCGGTTCCGGCCGCATTGAATTGCGGAACTGAAAAATAGGAAGAGCGGGTGGCCGTGAAGTCCGAGAACAGCCGGTCCGAGAACAGATGCGTCCAATTCACACTGACCGTCCGGTTGCCGTAGCGCAGGCCGACATCGAACGAGTTGGCCAGGGGCAGACGCAGGACGTCCTGCCCGGCGTAGAAAGAGACGCTCACGAAATCATTCGCACTGACGTCCACGTTGACCTTGCCGTTCGCATCCACGAAATAGAACATGTCCGGAAGTCCCTCGACGTCCTGAGACCGGGCGAACGACAACAGGGGCTCGAGCGTCGAACGACGCACCGCGAGCATCCAGGAACCCCGACCATGGGGGCCCTCCACCATGGCGCGGGACGCCAACAGGCCAAGGGATGCCGTGGCTTTGGTCTCCTTGCGGTTTCCATCCTTGTTGTATATATCCACGACCGAGCCTATCCGTCCTCCGAAACGCGCCGGATAGGCCCCTTTGTACAACCGGACATCCTTGATGGCGTCCGGATTGAACGTGGAGAAGAATCCGAAGAAATGGCTGGGATTGTAGACGGTCGTCCCGTCAAGGAGGATCAAGGTCTGATCGGGCGAACCGCCCCGGATATACAGACCGCTGGAATAGTCGGATGCCGCTTTGACGCCGGGCAACAGTTGCAGGGAGCGGAAGACATCCGGTTCGAGGACGGTGGGCAGCTCCTTGATGAGCGCGGTATTCATGCGCGTGGCGCCCAATTGCCGCTGTTCGGCCTCGGTGTCGCGGTCGGCGCTCACGACGACCTCTTCGGTTTCGAATCCGACCGGGGACAATTCCACGTCCAGACGGAGTTCCTGTCCGGCAACGAGGTCAAGTTCCCTGCTGAACGTCGTATATCCGAGGTACGAAACCGACAGCATGTAGCGTCCGGGGCGGACCCCGGTAATCGCATAGTATCCGCTGTTGTTGGTCGCCGAGCCGATGCCCGTACCCATCAGGACGACATTGGCCAGGAGCAGGGTCTCCCTTGTCTCCGCATCGCGAACGAAGCCCGATATCGTGGCCGTCGTCTGAGCGCGGACAGGGACCGCCGAAACCGTGGACGCGACAGCCAGCACCAGGAGGGACTTCAGGACAAACAATCGGAACGAGTCAACGGTCATGGACAATCCGGTCGGGATAATCGGTAATCAGCCCGTCCACGTCCAGCGACATCATTCGTTGCATGTCCAACGGATTGTTCACGGTCCACGGGATGACTTTCATTCCATGTTCATGCGCCCGAGCCACCAACCGTTCATTGACCAGTTTCCAGTTCGGGCTCAGGATGGTGGGATGGAAGCCGAGCCGCTCCCTCCATTGCTCGTCAGGTACATCCAGGATCGCGGCCTCATCCTCACCCACCAGGATGGCCAGGTCATGCATCCAGCCGGAAGCCGCGGCAGCGGCCAACGTCCTGGGATCGAACGACTGCAATGTACTCCGCTCTGCTGCACCCTCCCCCTGCAGCACCAGCAAGACGTACCCCGCGAAGGTCCCTGGATCCGGGTGGTTGACGCCGTCTCCGTCCGGTCGGGATTTCGTTTCCACGTTGTACCGGGGTGCTTCCCGACCCGTGTCCCGGGCATGCCGCTCGGCCGCCCTGATGACGTCCCGGAGCAACGGTTTGCCCACCGACATGAGCGCCTGGTCCGGAAAGGACGGATGCGCCCGGGAGCCGCAATCGTACCCTGAGATTTCGGTGAAGTCCAGGTCATACAGTCGGATGACCTCATCATCCTCCACGGGCCGACCATCCGGATGCCTGCAGATGACCGGAGACATTACAAGATCATGCGAGACCACGACCTGCCCGTCGGCCGAGATCACCACGTCCAGTTCCAGGGTCGTGACGCCCAGGTCCAGGGCCCGGATAAAGCCAGGAATACTGTTCTCCGGCAACAGGCCCCGGGCACCCCTGTGGCCCTGGATGTCCAAGTCGGACGGTACCCGGAGTGGCGTCATGACCGGATCTCCACAAGCCGATCCGAACAGCAGGCAGAGCACACCGGCACAGCACGCAATGGCGGTTTTCCGCGTGTGCTGGAAGAAGGTTTCATTTGATAGCATAAGCATCTGGCGCCCATAGGGTTACGGATTCAATTCAGCCACCGCGAAAACTGGAAGACGGGGCCCCGGTTTTGTATCTTGGAGTGCTGTCCCTTCCCGCAACCAGACCCCGTCGCCCCGCAACCACATGGAACAGGATAAACTCCGCATTATCCCGATCAATATCGAGGAGGAAATGAAGTCCTCCTACATCGACTACTCCATGTCGGTGATTGTCAGCCGTGCACTTCCCGACGTCCGGGATGGCCTGAAACCCGTCCATCGGCGGGTGCTCTACGGCATGAACGAGTTGAATCTGAGTGCGGGCGCCTCGTACAAAAAGAGCGCCCGTATTGTCGGTGAGGTGCTCGGAAAGTACCATCCCCATGGCGATTCCGCCGTGTATGACACGATGGTCCGGATGGCACAGGAGTTTTCCATGCGGTACCCTCTTGTAGATGGCCAGGGCAACTTCGGATCGGTCGATGGGGATTCGGCGGCCGCCATGCGGTATACAGAAGCCCGCATGATGCGCCTGTCCGAGGACATGCTCCGGGACCTGAACAAGGAAACCGTCGATTTCCAGGAGAATTTCGACGGATCACTCGAGGAGCCGACGGTCCTCCCTGCGGCCGTTCCGAATCTGCTCATCAACGGCACCGACGGTATTGCCGTCGGCATGGCCACCAAGATTCCGCCGCACAACATCGGTGAGGCCATCGATGCCACCGTGGCGTACATCGATAATCCGGACGTGGGCATCGATGAACTGGTCAACATCATGCCGGCCCCGGACTTCCCGACGGGGGGCATCATCTACGGGCACACGGAAGTCCGCCAGGCCTACCACACCGGTCGTGGCCGGGTGGTCATGCGCGCCAAGATCCATGAAGAGGAAGTCCGGCCGGGCAAGTATGCCCTGATCGCCACCGAAATCCCCTACCAGGTCAACAAGGCCTCGCTGATCGAGAAGATCGCCATGTTGGCCCGCGACAAAAAGATCGAAGGCATCTCCGACCTGCGGGATGAGAGCGATCGGGACGGCATGCGCATTGTCATCGAGCTCAAGAAAGATGCGCTCCCCATGGTCGTCCAGAACCAGCTGTTCAAATTCACGCAGCTGCAGTGGACCTTCGGCGTCAACATGGTCGCCCTCGTCCAGGGGCGTCCGAAGACCCTGAACCTGAAGGAAATCATCGGGCACTATGTGGATCACCGGCATGATGTCGTGTTCCGCCGGACCACCTTTGATCTTCGCAAGGCCGAGGAGCGGGCCCACGTGCTGGAAGGCCTGACCATCGCCCTCGACAACCTGGATGCGGTGATATCCATCATCCGCCACTCGGCGGACACGGAAGAAGCGCGGGCGAACCTCATGGCCGGTCATTTCCCGTCCAAGCTGACCACGGACCAATTGGTCAAACTGGGACTGCCTACCCACGGCAATTCCCTGTTCACCTTGTCGGAAATCCAGGCCAAAGCCATCCTGGAACTGCGCCTGAACCGGCTCACGGGTCTGGAACGGCAGAAGATCGAGGAGGAATACAATGCCGTCCTGGCCGAAATCGCGCGCCTCCAGGAAATCCTGGGCAGCAAGGAAGTCCGCATGGCCATCATCAAGAGCGAACTGCTCGAGATGCGCGAGAAATATGCGGACGCCCGCCGGACCGAAATCGACTACACGGGTGGCGGTGACATTTTCATCGAGGACCTGATTGAGGACGACCAGATGGTCGTTTCCATTTCGCATCAGGGCCTGATCAAGCGGACCGCATCGTCGGAGTACCAGGCCCAGGGCCGTGGTGGGACGGGGCGGCGCGGCAGTGCCATGCGCGATGAGGATTTCATCGAACACTTGTTCGTGGGCAACAACCACGACTACCTCCTGTTCTTCACGGATCAGGGGCAATGCTATTGGCTTCGCATCTACGAAATCCCGGAAGGGACCCGGACCACGAAGGGCCGATCCATCCGGAATGTCATCCAGATCGGTCCCGACGACCGTATCCGGGCCGTGCTTCCGGTCGCGAAGGACCATTTCCGCGACGAGGACTACCTGAACAACCACTTCGTGGTCATGTCCACGCTGCGCGGCACGGTCAAGAAGACTCAACTGGAAGCCTTCTCCCGTCCCCGCGTGAACGGCATCATTGCCATTTCGATTGATGAAGGGGATGAGTTGATAGATGCAGCCATCACCAACGGGGATGCCCAGATCGTACTGGCATCTTCGGGCGGAAAGGCCATCCGATTCCCCGAAAGTGATGTGCGCTCCACCGGTCGGGACACCCGCGGTGTCCGGGGCATCTCCATGGGGTCCAATGAACGCGTCGTGGGCATGGTGGTCATTGAGGACGAATCCCGTGACATCCTGTCCATCAGTGCCAACGGCTACGGCAAGCGCTCTCCCCTGTCCGAGTACCGGGTACAAACCCGTGGCGGGAAGGGCATCCTGACCATGAAGACGACGTCCAAGACGGGTCCGCTCGTAGCACTCAAGGGCGTATTCGAGCACAATGACCTCATGATATCGACGGTCAAGGGCATCATGATCCGTATGGAGATTGCTTCCATCTCACGGATAAGCCGCAACACACAGGGCGTCCGCGTCATCAAGATGAAGGATGACGACTCCATTGCCGATGTCACGCGGATCGTCATCGAGGATGATGTCGAGGACGCCGATCCCGACACGGATTCACCCTCCTGATATTCCGCCCCAAACTTTTTTGGGCGACAGGGCGTAGGCCATGGCGGAAATCCTACCCCCCTTTACTTGAAACCAATCCAGACACCCATGAAGCGGTTCATTCCATTCCTTTTCCTCCTGTGCTTCGCTCCCCAGCTTCAGGCGCAGGACCTGACCTCGGCCCGCGCGGTCATAGAGGCCAACATTGAGGCCACGGGTGGCCAGGCCGCTTGGGAGAGCGTCTCGGACATCCATCAGAAAGCCAATGTCAGCATCGACATGATGATGGGACTCATCAAATTATCGCTGGAGTCCCATGCGACCATGGATGGTCACATCTACGCTGAAATCAAATTCGTGGAAGGACCGGACGGCATTCCGGCCGAAGCCATTGAGCAGACGGTCTACATCACGCCCGACGGTGGCTGGATCAAAACCGCCCAGGGCCAGCAGGATCTGAACGACATGCCGGAAGCGGCCCAGGCCAGCATCCGCAACCAGTTCCTGGCCAAGCCGGAGTTGACGTATGTGACCTACCCCGATTCATCGCTGACGCTGGTCGGAACCCGCGAACTGGACGGTGGGACGACGGCGTACGAGGTGGTTGTGAATGTACTCGGACAGGACAATACCCTGTTCTACGATACCACCACCCTGTATCAGGTGGGCGTCGAAACGAGCAACCAGATGGGTACGTTCGTCATGACCAGCACGGACCACCGGGATGTCGGCGATGGCCTGGTCTTCGCCTTCAAGCAGTCCGGGGACATGGGTCAGGCGGGAACGCAGACCGTGGAACTGGAGACCCTGGAAGTCAACACGGGACTCACGTCACGGGACATCCGGGTGATGTCGCAGCCGAAGACGTCCATCGAATAGATCACCGGGACCGGTTGGATCCAAGCTGAATCCAACCGGAAAACCGATCCATACGGAAAAGGGGCGGGCGCCATCCGGCGCCCGCCCCTTTCTTTTTTCGCGACCCTTTCCGGATCCCTTCACGGGGGTTTTCACCGGAACGGTCCGGTCGTTCAGCCATCCGTCAAGGCATCCATCAGCCCGTGGTTGGACCGGAAGGGACGGTATTCCTGTTCGACCTTGCGCAGCGCAGTGCCCAGGATCTGGAGTCCTTCGTCGATCTCATCGGCCGTTATGGTCAGCGGGCTGCGGAACCGGATGGAACGATCGCCGCATCCCAGAATGACCATGCCATCCTCGTAGCAGGCATCCAGGACCCGGTCACGGAACTCACCCGTCGGGACATCGATGGCGCAGAAAAGACCCCGGCCGCGCACATTCGACACGAAGGGCATATCGGCGGCCATTCCGTGGAGCCGCGTCATCAAATGTGCCCCGACGGTGGTGGCGTTCTCGACCAGATTGTCCTCCTCAATGACCTCCAGGATCCGATCGAACCGGACCATGTCGACCAGATTCCCTCCCCACGTGGAATTGATCCGGCTGCCCATCACGAACACGTGATTCTCGACCTCATCCAACCGGTTTCCAGCCAGGATGCCACAAACCTGCGTCTTCTTGCCGAACGAGATGATATCAGGTTCAACGCCAATGGCCTCATGCGCCCAGAATGCACCCGTGGCCCCGACGCCCGTCTGGACCTCATCAAAAATGAGGAGGGCATCGTTTTCAACGGCCAGGTCCTTCAGGGCCTGCAGGTATTCTTTCCGGAAGTGGTTGTCCCCGCCTTCACCCTGGATGGGTTCGATGATGATGCAGGCAATCTCGTCCGGCATGGTGCGGAAATAATGCTTCGCCTGCTGGAGGGATACCTCCTCGCGACGGGTAATATCCTCCATGTGCTTGTCCACCGGGAAGACCATCTTCGGATTGGATACACGGGGCCAATCGAATTTGGGGAAGTACATGGTCTTGCGGGGGTCAGCCGTATTCGTCAGCGTCAATGTGTATCCGCTGCGACCGTGGAAGGCCTGGTCGAAGTGCAGGACCTTGTGGCCCACCTCCTTCCGGTAGCCTTTCTGGAAGTTCTTCCGGACTTTCCAGTCGAATGCCGTCTTCAGGGCGTTCTCGACGGCCAGGGCACCACCTGAAACGAAGAACGCATGTGGCAGATGGGCGGGCATGGCCACCCGACCGAACGTCTCCAGGAACCGCGCCATGTGGATGGTCCGGATATCCGAGTTGGTGACCTTGTTTAGGGCGGCGTCCAGGAGACGCTCCTTGAACTCGGCATCCTGCGTCAATTTCGGGTGGTTCATTCCGATGGCATTCGACGCGTAGAAGCCGAAGAAATCCATGAACATCCGTCCGGACTGCTCATCATGGAGCCGGATGCCGCCACTCTGCTGCGTTCCGAGGACCATGGGCATCATCCCCTTGGCATTCATGTGCTTCATGAAAATGCCTTCGACCTGTCCGGGCAGGATCTGCCCCCTTTTTTCAGCTGCCATATACGTGCTCTTGTTCATCTGGTAAGTGCGTCCGAAGATAGCGATCGCCCATCGAAACTTCATTGGCACTGTCGTCCCTTCGGGGGATCTTAACCTGCGACGACCGGTTTCCCGACGAAGACCCGAGAAAAGACGTTCCGACATGCCCAATACGAAGAAGACCCGCCCCGCCTTCCGCCCCGGAGACATCCAATTGGACACGGCATCTCCTGGTGCTTCCCACGGAGACGGAGACAGTGGAATGCTCGAACTGCCCGTTGTGGAGTCGGCCAGTGAGCGGGGAAAACGCCCGGATTGGCTTCGCGTCAAGCTTCCGTACGGTGAGACGTACAAGAATCTCGTGGACATCATCGAGTCCAACGACCTGCACACGGTGTGCCAGAGTGCACGCTGTCCGAACATGGGTGAGTGTTGGACGGCCGGTACGGCCACCTTCATGATCCTCGGCAACGTGTGTACGCGGAGTTGCGGTTTCTGCGCCGTACTCACCGGGCGCCCGGATGCCGGACTGGATTGGGACGAGCCCAACCGGGTAGCCCATGCGGCGAAGCTGATGGGCGTGAAGCACGCCGTCATCACCTCGGTCAACCGGGACGAACGCAAAGACGGAGGCGCACCCATCTTCGCTGCGACCATAACGAAATTGCGCGAGGAGATTCCCGGTGTTACGATTGAGGTCCTGATCCCCGATTTCCGGGGACTGTGGGATGCCCTGCAGACCGTCCTGGACGTCCGCCCTGAAATCCTGAACCACAACGTGGAAACGGTCCCGCGTCTCTACCGGAAAGTCCGTCCTCAGGCCATCTACGAGCGGTCACTGGAAGTATTGCGGCGCTCCAAGGAGCAGGGGTTGCGGACCAAGAGCGGAATCATGGTCGGTCTGGGCGAAACCGACGACGAGGTGCTCAGCCTGATGGATGACTTCGTCGCCAATGGCGTGGACGTCATGACGATCGGACAGTACCTCCAGCCGACGCGCATGCACTTGCCGGTTATCGAATTCATCGAACCCGACAAGTTCAAATGGTACAAGGAAGTGGGTGAAGCCAAAGGCATAGGGCACGTCGAAAGCGGTCCGTTGGTCCGCTCGTCGTACCATGCTGAGCGTCACCTCTAGGCCCGAGGTGACCGGGACAGGAACAGGGACCCGGGCGGCGCTCAGGCATGAGTGGGAGCGCCTGCGGACCGCATCCGGTCGCCTGGACAAGCAGGTGGTCGTCGTCCTCCTGTTCAGTGCACTCGTGGTCATCCTGCAGATGCAGCTGGGCAGCCGGTCCTGGTTCCGTCTTGAGGTTGCACCCCACCTGGACCTCTCCGAGCCCGGTCTCTGGGCCTGGGGATGGTGGTTTGGCATGCAGGGCCTGCTCGGCTTCATCCTTCCCGTAGCGCTGCTGCGACTCGGTTTCCGCCGATCCTGGGCCGATATGGGGCTCGCCAAAGGCGACACCGCATTCGCATGGCGCATTGCCGGGTTGTACCTGCCGCTGGTAATCGTCGGAACGTGGTTCCTGTCCGCTGGCGCCGAGTTCCAGTCACAGTACCCCCACTACACACCGGCCGCCCGTGACTGGCGAATTTTTGCCATATATGAGGGACTCTTCCTCTTCTACTGGTTCGGATGGGAGTACCTGTGGCGTGGATTCGTGCTGTTCGGTACTCGACACGTGTTTGGCCTGTATGCCATCGTCGTACAAACCGTCCCGTTCGCCATCCTGCACTACGACAAGCCCATGCCTGAAGCCCTGCTGTCCATTGCAGGCGGTCTGGCCATAGGTGCCCTGGTCTGGCGCGCGCGTGCATTCTGGATTGCCGTACCCATCCACGCCGCCCAGATGCTGATCCTGGACCTTTGGTGCACGTTGCGGATACGGAGTGGTGCCGAGGGATTCGGACTGGATGCCCTGCTGGCGGCCCTGTCGGCGTGGCAGGGCGGTTGATCCCCAGCCTGGGCGACAGGGTCAGAAACCGTACGATACGGTCAGGATGTGCGCAGGCCCGCCGAATCCATCCGAGAAAGGCAGCACGGCATAGTCCAGGGCCAATGTCCCTTGGACCACACCGAGGCCCGCAGAGAAGTCCCTCAGTTCGTCGTTTGACAGATATCCCGCACGGATGCTCACGGTCTCGAGTACATTCCCTGTGAGTCCGACGTGCAACTGCGTTCGTTCGGCGGCCGTGTTGTGCGACACTTCCAGCAGCAGACCGGTGCTCAGGAGGATGGCACCGTCCAGATCGGCCAGCACGCGGAACGGATAGAACACCCCTCCTGCGCGCACGAGGCGAGGCAGTTTCGTCGCCTGGGCGTTCAGCTCGCTCATGTGGCCCACATTGGCGATGGCGGCGCCCAGATGCAGACCGTCCCCCAACACATCCACCTGCACGCCGGCATCCACCGCGAAGCCGTTGGCGGACTGGCCGAATATGCGTTCGGAAATGAACTTCCCGGTTGCTCCGATACGAAGATCCCCGAAAGCACGTGCAAAGGATGCTCCGGCCGAAACGAATTGAGCCGTGAACGCTCCGTCCGATGCCCCGGGACCCTGCCTCGCCTCGAGGTCACCGGAATCGGTCGCGGTAATGAATGCTCCGAATGCCGACCGGGCGCCGCGCCTGATGACCCCGGACGCAGCATACGTGCGTACGTCGGCAATCCATCGATGATGGGAGATCCCGAGGGATTGGGCCCCGCCAGCCACCATACCCGCCGGATTCCAGTAGGTGGCAAATGCTCCCCGGGCCGTGGCGACGCCCTGATCCCCGACGGACAGGGCCTCGGCGTCGACGCCGATGGACAGGAAAGCCAGACCGGAATCCTGGGCGTGCACGGGAAGCACGGCTGCAGCCGCAATGATCAAACCGACAAGCACGCGAATCATGGCAATACCAGGGTCAACGTCAACAAATGGATGGAACCGGCGGCGGCGGCCTCCCACGAAAAGGCGTATTCAGCCCGGAGTCGCAAATCCCCAACGGCCTGTTCCGCCCGGAAACCGGCGGACGGCCGGACGGAACCCAGGACATCCGAACCCAATTGCTCCAGCCCCAGGCGAAGCGCAAAAGCCTCGATCGGAGCATATTCGGCACCGGCCCGAACATGGGTTTCCTGGAAGGTCAAATCCGAAGCGTCCGTGGTTTCTACCACGTTCCCACCGAACACGCGGGTCCGCGTCGTGCGCACTTCGACCGTCGTTGTCCTGGACTCCAGTTCCGCCGCCAACAGCAAGCGACCGTCCAGTGGCCGGGGCCGGTGCGTAACGCCCAGCCGCAATCGTCGCGGAAAATTGTCGGTCACACTGCGTCCGCTGGATGATATGGACGACGAGTCCCAGGAATACCGCGCCAGGAGATCGTCAATCACGAATGCCACCGCCCAGTCCGGCGTGAGCGCGTAACTGAACCCGACGTCCAGACCCACTGATCGTGCCGGTGTCATGCCCTCGAACAGGTCCGACCGGAAAAACTGGAACGACAGCCCACCCGCGAACCGGTCACTGAACCGAAGTCCGAACGCCAGGAATCCGGCGTACTCGTTGACCGAAAGCCGGCCTGTATGGAATCCACTGTTGTCCCGTCCATCGATATCGCTCACGGCCGCGTGGATGAGCCCCACGCTGAATCCCGCCCGTTCCTGCAACGGAGCGCCAAGGGCCAGGAACTGGACCGTCCGGTCAAAACTGAGTGTTGCCGCAGAAGCGGACAAGGACTGGGAGGACATCCGTGGGGCATGCGCCGGATTGTACCAGGGGGAAGCCTGCCCCGACACGTCGGCAGCCAGTGCATTGCCCATGGATATTCCCCGCGCACCGAATCCCATCCGGGAAAACGCTCCGGCATGCTGAGCATGGGTATTCTGCAGGTGAGCACCGGCACCCAGAAGAATCAGCACCAATCCGATCATCCGAGGAATGCGCATCATTCGATCACCAGGATTTTGCCGCGGAACGGGGTTCCGCCCGTCACGACCTCATAGAAATAGGTTCCGTTGGCCACGCGCGCTCCGCGATGGTCCGTGCCATCCCACAGGATTTCATTGGTACCTGCGACCACGGACGCCGTCAACGTCCGGACTTCATTCATTCCGAAATCAAATACCCGGATGGTGGTGTCTCCCGCCCGATCGGCCTCGAATTTGACCCGGATGAACCGATCGCTTCCCGGCGAGAACGGATTTGGGTACGCATAGGTATCCACACGGGGTGTCCGGTCTGTCGGCGCATCGGGCCGGACCGGCACATCGGTCCGGAAAATGGACCACGTCAGTCCATCGTCGAGCGACCGCAGTAATCCATCGGACGTTCCTGCCCACAGGGTACCGTCCTGGCTGGTCTCCACGGAAAACACCGCTGACCCCGGTCGGACCAGCCGTTCCGGGTTGGACCGGTCCCGGAAATCGGATTGCGTCCGCCAGGTACGTCCTTCATCCGTGGAAATGAACAGCCCGTTGTCACCGGCAGCATACACCCGACCGGGCGCAAACCCGAAGTCATAGATCCGCTGACCGAGCAGGGTCTGTTCAAATGACTGTCCTCCATTGCGCGTCAGGGAAACGCCGAATTGGCCCCCGTTGCCACCACCCACATCCCCGGTGTTCCACGTGGCCGCCCAGATGGTGGATCCGCTGGACGTGGATTGCTCCTCGATGGAGATGACCCAGTTTCCGGTCAGCGACGACTGGGTACCGTCCGAAGTGAACCGACGCCAGGTCAGCCCTCCGTCCAGCGACCGGTTCAAGCCTCCCGCCGTCCCGGCCCAGATCGTACCGTCCAATGCGGTCAATACGGAGAATCCCATGTGGTTCAGGCTTCCGGTGGACCCTCGTTGCGGTTCCAGAACAAAATCGTAGGTCGAATCGGGAGATACGAAATCCAGGTCGTCCGGCGGCAGCACGACCCGCGACCAGGTCCGTCCCATGTCCTCCGATCGCCGAATGCCGCTGGCCCAGCCGGCCACCCACATGGTGCCCGAAGCCGCGTCCACGTCCACGTCGAACGGCGGGCTCTGTTGGGGCACGATGACGGGCAAGGCTTCCAGCACGTTCACCCCGTATTCCTGGGTGTCATCCCCCGGATCGTCCAGTTGGGGGAACCGCCAGACAAACGTCCGTCCCCCATCCTGGGAAACCAGGAAGCCGGACGCGGTCTGGACACTCTGACCGCCCGAGGCATCGTTCCGGCCGATTCCGGCAAGAATGAGGTCTCCCTCGATGTCCAGCGAGAACAGCCGGTTTACGGTCCCGAACAAGGAATCGGTAGCCGGCCGATACCATGTCGCACCTCCATCATCCGAGGTGTTCAGGAACGGTCCGATCCAGACCGTACCGTCGTCCACTTCCAGATTGGCAATGCTGTTGTTCAGGACGCCGAATTCGCTCAGCGGCAAATCCAGGGACTGAGCGGCGACGGTCACGGGCGCGGCAATCAACAGCCATGAAAACAGGGTCCGGAGCATACCTATTCAACAATGATGGTTCGTTCGACGGTACCGCTGTCCAGACCGGATCGGTCACGGGCCTGGAACACGAACACATTCGTGCCCGGTGCATTCCCGGATGTCAACTGGATGGTCAGCGTGTAGCGAGCGTCACCGGCCGTTTCGTCCCCGCTGGACCCGAACCCGCCGTTGCAGGTCCCCTGGCCCCCGTCATCGCACAACAGCAGCGTCGCGGTTCCGTTCGCCACCACCTGGACCCGGGCAATGTTGGCCGCGCCGTCCGGATCGGAAACGTGGGCAACCAAGGTAATGGGTACCGGAGGCTCCCCGGCCGCGGGCCGGACGACGCGCTCGGGCGCGACCACATCCAGGATGACCGGCGGCGAACCGCTGCCTTCCACGTCCAATCGTCCAATAAGACGGTTGCTCATGGTCCCCCGCCTGTCCGAGGCGACGACGGTAACGGGATACATCCCTACGGCCCCTGCCGGAATGGATACGCGGACGGTCGTCTGCATGCGACCGGATACACCGCTGACCTCGGCGGAGCCGACCGGTGCCCCACCCGGATTCGGCGACTGGATGAGCACGAAGACGCGATCCACATCCCCGTCCGGATCCGATACGGACCAGGACACCTGCACGTCGGCCTCGATGGCCGCACCTGCACCAGCCGTGCCATCCGGGATGAGCACCCCGGGTTCCACCGCGAACTCCGACACGACCGGCGGTCGCTCTGAAACGTCCACAGGACCCGGCGCCGTGTCACAACCGGCCATGAAAACAAACAGCAGGCTGGCCAACACGCATGCGCGACCACGTTCAAATGCGTATGCGGATGCACCCGGTACACGGGCCATGGAATCACGCCACATAGAGAGGCCGGATACTGAAACAGAGAAAAAACATGATGATGGCGGCATAGGCCAAACGGCGTCGGGCCGGAGTCAAGGGTTCCATGTAGAGCACCGGTGGGTGGTCCACTTTGATGAACACGACAATCAACAGGCACCAAACCAGCCAGCCACTGTACCCCAACGATGCGACGGCAGTCGGGATCCTCGACAGAAGCGCGATCGCGAGGGTAATTCCGCTTGCCCCGGCCAGGATATGGACCGGGTGTCCTTCGAACATGCGATGCAAATACGCATACAGGACGACCGCCAGAACCACCCAGGGGGCTCCGGGCAGCCAGGGCAGCCATTCCGTCAGCACGCCCGATGCCTCGTCCACGAATCCCAGGCCGCCGGACACGAGCAACAACATCACGAACCCCCGGGCCAGGCGCGAATGCCAGACCGGACCCACAAGGGCATAGAGCACGTGCCCGCCGTCGAGCTGGCCCACCGGCAGCAGATTGAGTGCCGTGAAGAACAACCCGAGCCAGCCGGCGAACAGGATGGGATAGTGGTACATCTCCCACATGGGCGGGACGTGCACACCGAATTGCGTGATCAACCAGTAAAGGGGCGTCGAGCCGATGGTCAACGTCAGGAGTCCCTCCTCTTCCGGAACCACCAAGGGGGTCGCCGGGAAGGTTCCAAACGCCGAGATGTACTGCTTCAGCGCTTCATGACCTGGCATACCCATCATGTACTCCGGGCCCGGCAATGTCGCCACCCCGACAATGAGGACACCCAGCGCGACCACAAAACCCGCCACGGGACCGGAAACGCCGATGTCGAACAGAGCCCGCAGGCCGGGAATGGGTTCGCGGATGCGGATGACGGCTCCGAATGTACCGATCCCGTTGAACGGGAACGGGATGTAGTACGGCAACGATGTCCGGACGCGGTGATACCGCGCGGCGAACCAATGGCCGAATTCGTGGACCGTCAGAAACAGCAACAACGACAACCCGAACCGCAGTCCATCGAGCAGCCACGGAAGGGAAATCCGCATGCCGAAGACCATCCACCAGTCCAGTGACTCGGCGTAGACCAGTGTCCGGCCCGTCATCTGAGCGCCCGAAACGACGGTTGAACAGAGCGTCAGAAAAAACAGGAACGCGTGGAGTCCGTATCGATCCCGGTCCTGGGACATCAGGACGTTTCCAACGAGGAGAACGCCACCTTCAAGCGACGGGCGGCCTCCTTGATGTCGTCCATGGATGCGGCGTAGGAAATCCGTATGCCGGACTCCAGGCCGAAAGCCGAGCCCGGCACCAGGGCCACGTCATGCTCGTCCAACAGGTACACGCACAGCGCCTCGGATGACTCGATGACGTGTCCCGAAGGTGTCCGGGCGCCCAGCCACGTGGAAATGTCCGGAAACAGATAGAACGCACCCTGCGGCAGGGGGCATTTCATTCCGGGAATGGAAGAAAGGGCGTCGTAAAGGACATCCCGCCGCTCACGGAAGGCGGCGACCATCCGGTCGATCGGTTCCGGGCCCATCTCGAGCGCGGCCACGCCTGCCATCTGGGAAATGGAACTCGGCGCCGAGGTGAACTGGCTCTGGAGCTTCGATGCCGCCTTCACCATCCATCCTGGTGCTGCCATGTAGCCCAACCGCCAACCCGTCATGGCGTAAGCCTTGGAGAATCCGTTGACCGTAATGGTCCGGTCCCACATGCCTTCGAATGCGCCAACCGAGATGTGTTCCGCATCATAAACAATCCGCTCATAGATCTCGTCCGAGAGCACGAGGACGTCCGGATAGTTGCGCAATACACGGACCAGCGCTTCCATCTGGCGACGGGAATACACGCCTCCCGTCGGGTTCGACGGCGAACACAGGATGAGCATGCGCGTGGCCGGCGTAATGGCCTGCTCCAGCTGCTCGGCGTCCAGGAGGTACTCCGAGTCCACACCCGTCGGTACGATGACCGGTTCAGCACCCGCGAATCGAACCATTTCAGGATAGGATACCCAATAGGGTGCGGGAATGATGACTTCATCCCCGGGTCCGCACAGGGCAGAAATGGCCTGGGCCACCGACTGTTTCGCCCCGTTCGAACAGATGATTTCTTCCGGTGCGTACGCAAGCCCGCACGTTTCGCGCAACGTGCGGCTGATGGCCGCCCGCAGTTCGGGCGTTCCAAGATTGTTGGTATAGTGCGTGTGCCCGGCCCGGATGGCGGCCACAGCAGCATCGGCAATCTCCACTGGCGTATCGAAATCCGGCTCGCCTGCACTCAGGCCGATCACCGGGTGTCCGGCGCGTTTCTTTTCCAGTGCCTTCGCCGTCATGGCCAACGTGGCCGACGGCTTCATGGCTTCAAGCCGGGTGTTCAGTCTGTGAAGGGTCATGGTAGACAGATTCAGGAAAGGGCCCGCCGTACCGGTTCCGGCACGAACGAAGAAATATCCCCCTTCCATTGGTGTATTTCCCGTACGATGGACGAGGAAATAAGGGCATACTCCTCACTGGTCATGAGGAAAACAGTTTCAATGCCGGGTGCCAGCCTCCGGTTCGCGAAGGCCATGCGGAATTCGTATTCAAAATCCGACACCTGGCGAAGGCCGCGGACCAGGGCGACGGCTTCACGATCGACCGCGTAGGAGGCCAGCAAACCGGAAAAGGACCGCACAACTACGTTCCCCAGGTGGGCCGTGGACGCACGGATGAGGTCGCAACGCTCGGATACCGGCAGAAAACCCGTTTTGGCAGCATTGTCCGCCACGGTTACTTCCACCTCCCGGAACAGGCGACTGGCCCGCTCCACGATGTCGAGGTGGCCCAAGGTAAATGGATCGAACGATCCCGGGTACAGGGCAAGTCCGTCGGTCATGTCGGGTACCTGAATATGGAAACGATGGTTCGCCCGTATGCCCGCGACACATCCAGTGCCGGATGGTCGTCGAAGAAGATCCGCTTGTCGTGCTCCAGCACGAAGAGCCCTCCCGGGCACAGGAACGAAGGAATCCGATCGGGAATGTCCTTCATCCCGTTCCACTCATAGGGCGGATCCGCGAAAATCACGTCGTAGCAGGTCGATGGCCGGCGCTCCAGGAACGTGCGTACGTCTGCCCGCTCGAACGTGCACGGCAAGTCGTCATCAAGCGCCTCTGCGTTCTCACGTGCCACGGCCAGCACCAGAGGATTCTGTTCCACGAAATGAACCCGTTCAGCGCCCCGGCTGATGGCTTCCAGTCCCAGCGCCCCGGAGCCTGCGAACAGATCGAGGACCTTCGCACCCTCCAGGGGATGTCGGTGCTCTACCAGACTGAACAGGGATTCCCGTGTCCGGTCGGTCGTGGGCCGTGTAAGGTCTCCTTTCGGGGCCTTGATGGTACGGCGACGGTATGTTCCGGTAATGATCCGCATGTCAGGTCGATGGTCTACAGGATGGCGGCGCCGACCGTGGCCAGGAACGCTTCGAAACCAAACGATGCCTCGAGCCGCCCCTCTTCCAATCGGACGGCAGGACCCGGGTTGGCCAATACGGCGCGGGTACCCCATACGTCGTTCATGGCATCGATGAGTGGCCCGTCCACGCGATCCCCGTGCAAGACGACGCGGGCAACGTCTGCCGGATTGATGTTCCAGGCGGACAACGCTTCGAGGGCAAAATACAACCGATCCATCGGATGGGTCACGGCATGGACCACGTCGCCCTTCCGGTCTCCGTCTACCATGAACTGATATTCCGTACTGCCGTCAAAGGCCCCCACAACCAGACTCGTTTCCCACCCCGTACGGGCCTGAACGGCGTACATCGCCTGATGGACAGCCGTTGAACGGGGAATCATCTGGAACGTGACATCCCCGAAGACCGCACCGACCTGCATGACACGTTCGGCCATGTGTGTCCCGGCGTGCGCCACGTGGACGGGAACGGAAGACTCATGGTCGTCGCCCGCCCCTCCCGCAGGAAACAGATCGCCATCGGCATCCTCACCGGCAAGAACCCGCGTCTCAAGGGCAATCTGGCGGTTCCGCTCGGCCGGTCCGGCGTCGCGTCCTACACGCGTCTGGAACATCACGAGCTGGTCGCCGGGAACGACAGCCCTTACCACGTCGGCGGTCGTGCCCGAAAACACGTCGGAAAGGGCCTCACGGATGACTTCCAACCGGGTTGGGCGGGACGGCGAAAACAATTCCGACGCCGCATCGAACTCGAAATCGCAGTTCCCGAGCCGGAGGAGACGGGTCACGCTCCCGGCGCGTTCGATTTCGGCGTAGCGCATTACGCTGCCCGAAAACGAGATACCCGCACTGGAACGGACGTGGGCGGACAAGTTTACTCCCAGTTGGCTGCGTTCAGACGCGTGACATCCCCGGTCGTGGTCCCGATGGCATCGTTCGAATCCGGATCCCGGAGTTCATACGTAGCGACACGCGTGGTGTCGTTCACGGACAACTCGAACATCTTGCCCGTGCGCGGAGAGTAGATCAACGAGTCGACAACCGTAGCAGGGCCGAACAAGCTGTCCGTCTTGGCAGACATGAACGAGTCCGCCTTGACCCACATGACCAGCGAATCGAGCGTGGTGATGTAGCGACCGTTCTGCCGCTCGTACTGGACCATGGCCGTCCGGACATCACGCATACGCTCACGAGTCATCTCCGTGATCTCCTTCTGCCGCTCCACGCGGTCATAGGGCTCCGTGATGGAGACGTACAGCACATAGGCGAGTACTACAATTGCAAGTCCAAGGACGATCTGAAGTCCGGTCTGCAGTCCGCGGCTACTGGAGGCCATGAGGTATCAGGTTGAAGATTACGATGGGATGGTGGTGGAACGTGCCCTCGGCACATCGCAAAGAAAATACGTGGGACCTCTCCCAAAAGCAACGCGATTTCACATGCGAGCACAGGATGCGGACATGGGATACAATCGCAGGATGGGAAAACAAACCGGGGCATGCACGGTTTCACCCCGCTCTTTGTTGTCCTCCCCGAGTCCAATGACGCGACTGCTCATAAATATCGACCATATTGCCACCCTGCGGAACGCCCGCAAGGAGACGTTTCCTGATCCGGTCCTGGCCGCCCGTGAGTGCGAGGCAGCCGGAGCCGACGGGATCGTATTCCACCTCCGTGAGGACAGAAGACACATAACGGACGCCGATGTTGCCCGCTTGAAGGAGTCCGTGACCGGCAAACTGGACTTTGAACTTTCCCTTGCTCCCGAAATCGTATCCATCTGCGTGGCCACCCGACCCGATCTGGCGACGTTGGTGCCCGAACGTCGGGAGGAAGTCACCACCGAGGGTGGGCTGGATGTCCTGGACCAGGGAAATGCCGTGAAAGCAGCCGTGCATAGACTCCGCGACGCGGGTATTCCGGAAGTGTCCCTGTTCATGGATCCGGATCCGGCCCAGATCGAGGCCGTCCCCGCCACGGGGGCAAACGTCATTGAATTGCATACCGGCGCCTTCGCGAACGCCCCCGATCATGCCTCCCGGTTGCGCGTACTCGAGCAGTTGGCAGACGCTGCCCGCCTGGCCCATGCCGCCGGACTCCGCGTCCACGCCGGACACGGACTGGACTACACGAATTGGCCACTTTTCGCTCAGCACGTGCCGCATGTCCAGGAAGTATCCATTGGATTCGCAATCATTTCCAGAGCGTTGTTCACCGGTCTCCGCGATGCGGTAGCCGACATGAGACGCATCATACACCATTCCGCATCATGACCGAACCCACTCCCCACCGTTCCGGCTACGTGGCCATCATTGGCCGCCCGAATGTGGGCAAGAGCACGCTGCTGAATGCCATGATGCAGCAGAAACTGTCCATTGTCACCCACAAACCCCAGACCACGCGACAGCGCGTGCTGGGCATCCTGTCCGCAGACGACTACCAGATGATCCTGCTGGATACACCGGGCATTATCAAACCCCGCTATAAGCTGCAGGAGGCCATGATGGCGGACGTGACCACGTCCACATCGGACGCGGACGTGCTTCTTTTCATGGCCGATGCCACGCGCGACTCCGTGGACGACATGACGCTCGACCTGGTCGGAGGCACCCCGGCCATCCTGGTCCTGAACAAGATCGACAAGATGCGTCAGGAGGACGTACTCCCGCTGGCTGCAGCCTACGCCGAGGCCCATCCGTTCAAGGCCGTCATCCCGACCTCCGCCCTGAAACTGAAGAATGTGGATGCCGTCGTCCAGGAGATCTTCAACAACCTCCCCGAGGGTCCGGCCTTCTATCCGAAAGACCAGATCAGCGAGCAGCCGGAACGCTTCTTCATCGCGGAAATCATCCGCGAAAAGATTTTCCAGCGATTCCACCAGGAAGTGCCGTATTCCACCCAGGTGAACATTGTCCAATACGAGGAACGCTCCGACGACAAGGATCGGATAGAAGCCGAAATCATCGTGGAGCGGGATTCCCAGAAAGGCATCCTGATCGGCAAGGGCGGCAGTGCCCTGAAGATCATCGGCACGCAGGCCCGCAAGGACATCGAGGAATTCCTGGAACGCGAGGTCTTCCTGCGGCTGTTCGTCAAGGTGCGGCCCGACTGGCGCAGTTCGGAGGCCCACCTCCGCTCATTCGGCTTCCCGACGTAGGCCGCCTCCGGGAACGGTCATTCCTATACTCCGCGGTATTCCTTGGATCGGGTTCGGGTGCTGTCCTGCGGCGTACGACCCGGGCACATACCTGTGGAAGCTCCAGCGCGGCGGATAGGACGCCCGCAAATCATGGAACGCTGCACGCCGCGCTTCTGCCGACGGCAGGATTGTTGACAGAGGCGGTGTGCCTTTCGTCGGCAGGCCGAGCGTCGCGCGAAAACGGGCATCGTCGGCCCGGATGTCGTACATGGGCCGGATCCACGCCGCCAATCCGGTTCGGGCCGAGGGATCCGGAAATACGATGCGCTCTGTGGGTTTGGAGCGCATGTCCGGCGCTTCCCGATCGTCCAGCTCCTCAGCCGGTGTTCCGCCTTCCGATGCGCCGAGCCAGTCCCTGAGTGCCCGCGCCACCTGGCGCACCCCCTCCGACTTGGCATCCCGTGAATAGCCGGCAATGTGCGGTGTGGCCAGATCCACGCCGGCCACCAGGTCCGGCGGTGGAAGGGGCTCATCCTGCCATACGTCCAGCACGAGCCAGGACAGCCGGCCTTCCTGACGGGCCCGTACCGCGGCTTGGTCGCCCACCACGCCGCCCCGGGACGTCTGGATGAGCATGGCACCCGGTTTCATGCGTGCAATCCGTTCGGCATCCAGCAAGCCGCGGGTGGGATGGGTTCCATCGTGGGTCAACGGGACGTGCAGGGACACGATGTCCGCGTCCCGGAGCAGATTGTCCAGATCGGTGTCCCCCTCGGGGCGGAACGGATCACATACCTTCACAAGGCATCCGAGCGCCCGGAATCGAGCGGCCAGACGGGATCCGACGGCGCCATGACCCACCACGCCCATCGTCCGGCCATGCAGCGGATCCCGGGCATTCCCTGGAGGGGCCGCGCCGAGCTCAAGACCTTCCGCGACGGCCGCAAGCACATATTCCACGACCGACCCGGCATTCGCGCCGTGAGCGTTCGCCCAGGCAATCCTGTTCGCTGCCAGCCACGCCGTATCCACATGATCCATGCCGGCGGTCGCGCTGCCCACGAATTGCACGCTGGAGCCCACGAGCAAGGCCTCATTCACCGTAGTGACGGTCCGAACAACCAACACACGGGCGTGACGCACGTGCTCGGGACCGATTTCATGTCCCGGAATGGCTACAACTTCGCCGAATCCGGAAAACACGTCCCTTGCACCGGGAATATGCGCATCGACGATAATCTGCATGCTGAATCCGCTCTGGTAACGCGAAAAAGGGGGTCGTTGGGTGACCAGGTACAGCGCTGTGTATTTGAAGTAACCGTGTGACTGTCAAGTTGGCATAAAGGTTGCTTGAAGCAACAGCACAGAGGCAGTGAATGCTGAGTGAACGCCCGGAGAACCGGGTGTGAATACGGCATCTTTTCCTCTTATATCAATATAATACAAGGGTTTGACACCCCCTGAAATGCTGAAACCCGTCCTGCGGCCTGCCGTAGTGACGCGCGACATGAATCCCTGCAACCACCTGGCATTTGCCATGACCAAGCGATCCCTCATGCACGTCACCCTGACAGTGGCTGCCCTGATTGTCGCAACAGGCCTCACGCTCCGAGCGGACCTGTTCGCCGACCAGGAGGCCATGTTTGACGAAAGCTGGGCGGCTCTGCTGGCCGATACCCGCTCGACCCGGCAACTCAGTCCGTGGGAAGAAGCCCTGTACGATCCGAAGCGGCTCATGCCCTTGCCAACAACCCAGATCGACTCGGAAACCCTGTGGCTCGCCCGGGCCATCTACTCGGAATCGAAACGCCCCGAAGAACAGGCCCTCATTGCCTGGGTCATCCGGAACCGGGTCGAAACCGGATACCGTGGCAAGCGCACGTTCCAGTCGGTGGTGCTTGACCCCTGGCAATTCAGCGCCTTCCTGGAAGACGCGCCGAAACGGGATTTCTACTCCAGCCTCACGCCCGAACAACGGTACAAGGGCTGGCGAACGGCACTGGCCATAGCCCATGCGGTCCGGCATGCTGAAGATGACCACCGTCCGTTCTCACCCAGGACCCGTCACTTCTACAGCGAACGCTCCCTCAACGGATCGCGCCCTCCGGCGTGGGCCGATGGACGCATTCCGCTGGACGTGGATCCGATCGTCCCGATCGATGATCGGCGTTTCCGCTTCTTCGAAGACGTATCCTAGTCCTAGAACGATACGCCCACGCGAAGCATGACGGTGTTCAGGCGTTGGACATCGCCTGAGCTGAACGATACGCCCCGGATATTCACTTCCTCCTTCATGAATCGGGAGATGCCGACCGCGTAGCGGAATTCCGGTGTCAACTTGATACCGCCCAGATCCAACGCCAGGCCGATGCCGACATTGCCGGCCACCGATACGTCGTTGAGCGCATCCTCGTAGTCACTGTCGTCCGTGGACGCCCAGGAAAAAACGGGACCCGCCATCACGTACGGACGGATGACGGGCGTCGCCGTCAGGTTGAACCGCACGTCAACGGGAATGTCGATCATGGTGGCGCTGAAGGCATCGCTTATCCCGCCGAAGGACACATCCACCTCCCCGATGTCCCTGTAGAACAGACCGAGTCGCAGGCCGGCCGGCCCGAGGCCCAGATCGTAGAATACACCCACGTGGTAGCCGGTGGCGTTGTCAAACGTGGCATTGGCGCTGCTGGTCTCGATGTCGTCCACGCTTTCAAAGTTCAGTCCGGCGGCTACGCCCAACTGTGCCCGGGCCGGTAACGCAAGGACAACGGCGGCCACCAACAGGACGAAGACGGAAGCCACTGAAAGGTGCGGGAAGGTTCTGGAAGTCATGGAATCGGCCTCAGATGATGTGTGCAACCTGCCTCTCTTACGTGAGTTTTGTCTTCTCGTTCTGTCCTGCCCTGTTTTACAATTTCCAGTCGCCCGGCATGAAAATCGGAATCACCTGCTATCCCGTCTACGGAGGTAGCGGCGTCGTCGCCACGGAACTCGGCATTGCACTCGCTGCACGCGGTCATTCCATCCACTTCATTGCCTATGCCATGCCGTTCAGGCTGGGCCACATCCAGGAGAACATCACCTTCCACGAGGTGAATGTGCATGCCTATCCCCTGTTTGAATATCCTCCCTACACGCTGAACCTGACGTCCAAGCTGGTGGACGTGGCCATGCATGAGGATCTGGATATCCTTCACATGCACTACGCCATTCCCCACGCCACCAGTGCGGTACTGGCCCGACAGATCCTGGCTGGATCCGGACGTCCCGTTCCCGTCGTGACCACCCTGCACGGGACCGACATCACCATCGTGGGACAGGATCCCTCCTTCGCACCGGTCGTGAATTGGTCCATCAATGAATCGGACGGGGTAACGGCCGTTTCGGAGTATCTGAAACGGGAAACCTACAAGAGTTGCCAGGTCCGCGCCGACATCCAGGTCATTCCCAACTTTATCGATACCCGCCGTTTCAAGCCGCTCAAGAAGGATCATTTCAAGCAGGCTGTCTGTCCGAACGGCGAGAAGCTGCTGGTGCACGTATCGAATTTCCGGCCGGTGAAGCGGGCCACCGAGGTGGTCGAGGTATTCCACCGCCTGCGGTCCGAGGGATACGCGGCCAAGTTGCTGCTGGTCGGCGACGGTCCGGATCGGGCAGCAGCCGAGCACAAGGCACGGGAATTGGAAGTGATCGACGATGTCCGTTTCCTCGGCAAACAGGAACCCGTCGAGGAAATCCTGTCCATTGCCGACATCTTCCTCATGCCTTCCGGCTCGGAAACCTTTGGTCTGGCCGCGTTGGAAGCCATGGCCTGCGGGGTCCCGGTCATTGCGTCGAACATCGGGGGGCTGCCGGAATTGGTAGTGGACGGCGTCACCGGCTTCCTCCGTCCCATGGGCGATATCGAGGCGTACACGGCCTGCGCCCGTCAACTGCTGGACGATCCCGATCTGCTTGCAACCATGTCCGAGGCGGCACGTCGCCGCGCGGTCGACGAATTCGACATCGACCGGATCATCCCGATGTATGAGGCGCACTACGAGCAGGTCATTGCCCGGGTCGCCTCCTCCGCCGCATGAAGCACCTCATCTCCCGGAAGAAGGCCGTCTATCCAGTATCGGATTTCCTGCGGTCGTATCTCGGTCGCTACGGCCGCATCTGGGAGGACAGCATCCGCTATTCGGATCTGCAGCGGTTCACCAACGCCATCCCGGTCTATGACGAAGTGGGCTCGGACACCCTCTGGTCGACGGTCCTGTTTCCGGACGCGGAACGAAAGGACATCCATGAGTCGCTGCTGCACGCCTATACCATCCTGAAAGCCGACGGTGACACGTCCATCATCAAGTACCTGTTCGTCGAACGGGTGGACATGTGCAATCACGGCAACACCCTGCCCTTCCGGGTACGCGTGGTGAATCGCATCAATGAGAACTTCGACTACTTCTATGTCAAAAGGATCGATGCGAATCGCGTCTACGGTCTCGAACTCGAGCACATCCTGTCGCCGAATCGGTTGAACTACTTCATCCACGGGGAGACCATCGTGGAAGAGCACATTGTCGGGATTCCGGCCGATACGTTCCTGGATGAAAACATCCAGATCTCCGATTTCGATCGGGTGCGCCTGGCGAAGGAGTTCGTGAAGTTCAATGAGCGCTGTTTCGTGTCGCTGCTCGGAGACATGCATACCGGAAATTTCGTGGTCGAATTGACACGGGACTTCGAGAAATGGCACTTCCGTATCCACCCCATTGACTTCGACCAGCAGAGCCATCACTGGCGCAAGGAGGTGTATCTCCCTCAGTTCTTCCCCCAGAATCGGCCCTTCGTGGATTTGACCGTGCACGCCCTGGCACCGGAGAACGTGTTCCAGTACCAAAAGGAAGAACGCAGCCTGATTGCCAATCGCGTCCGCGTTTCACACGGCCGGTTCGATGCCCTCATGGAAGTCATGCAGGAGGACATCATTTCCAGTGATGATCACGTTCACCGGCTCGGCGATCAATTGGCCGACCACTACGGCAGCAACGCGTTCCGGGGATGCCACACGATGGGGCAATTGGTCCGCCATTCCATCATGCAGCTGGTCGAAGGGCGTCAGCCCGCAACGGCTCCGTTGAGGAACTGATTGGTGGCCAGTTCGCGGCCGATGGTCGTTTCCGGACCGTGCCCCGATAGTACACGGACCTCTTCCCCGAGCGGAACGAGTTGCTGGAAGATGGACTGCATGAGCGTGGGCAACGATCCCCGCCACAGGTCGGTCCGGCCTATGGATCCGGCGAAAAGGACATCCCCGCTCAACACGAAGGCGTCATCCGGAGCGTGGAAAGAAACCGAGCCCGGCGAATGGCCCGGCGTATGCAATACATTCCACGTGGAGGCCCCCACCGTGAGCGGCTCGCCCGGCATCAGGAACCGGGTCGGCTCGGGCGGCGGTTCCAATTCCACACCGAACATGGCCGCCTGCGTCTGGGCTTCCTTCAACAGCGGTGCATCGTCCGCGTGCACCAGCAGTTCGGCGCCGAAGTGCCGGCACACGGCGGCACATCCGAAAATGTGGTCAATATGGGCGTGCGTAAGCAAGACCTGCTTGAGCGGGCGACCCGTATCCTCGATGGCGCGGATGAAATGGTCGATTTCCGACCCGGACTGACACGATGGGTCGACCACGACCACCTCCTGCTCATCCGAAACGATGTAGCAGTTGGTCTGGAACGGATTGAACGTAAAGGTGCGTACAGTCATCTATCTTGTGGCTTCCGCAACACACGCTCCCGGCATGAAACTGTTTCACCGCATGACGCTCCGCATGCTGCCCGCGCCGTTCCTGGCGTGGCTCCTGGTGCTGCTGTTCCTGCTGGTCATGCAGTTCCTCATCAAGTACCTGCCCCAGCTGGTCGGCAAGGGGCTGCCGTTCCTGGTGGTCGTCGAACTGATCATGTACAACGTGGGCTACATGCTTGTGCTGGCCATCCCGATGGCCGCCCTCATTGCCACGCTCATGACCTTCGGGCGACTGGCGGAGTCCAATGCTTGGGCCGTCATCAAGGGATCCGGGGTGTCGTTTCCCCAGCTGGTCTGGCCCGTGTGGCTGGTAGGGGCCCTGCTGGCCGGCGGGATGTGGTATTTCAATACGGAAGTCCACCCGGAGTCCAATTTCCGGGCATTCAACCTGTGGCAGGACATCCGTCTGGCCAAACCCGGATTCGATCTCAAGGCCGGAGTGATGTACGACGGCCTGGAAGACTACCGGATCCTGGTCCGGGACATCCCCGAAGACGAACCGAACACGCTCCACGACGTGTACATCTTCGACTATTCGTCCGGCGCACGCCTCCGGACGGACATTTCGGCCACCCGGGGCAATCTGGAAACGCTGCACGGAGGACGGACCCTCCAGCTGACGTTGTACGACGGGGAAGTCCACCGGCGTATTCCCCCGGAACGCTACGAGCGGATGTCCTTCACGCGCCACGTCATCCGCATCCCGTTGGATGACCTGGATTTCGAGCGCAACGATCCGGGCACCGGCAACCGGACCGACCGAACCATGCGGGCGGCCGACATGCGGGTCCTGGTGGACAGCCTGCGCCATACGGCCGCTGTCAGGAAAGAGGAGCTCGGCGTGCTGCTGGGCACGCTCGGAACGGGCGCGGCGAGCCGGACCGAGTGGGTGCGATCGTCCGGCGAAGGGCTGCGATCGCTCGTAGAGCAGAACCGTGAAAGCACCCGTCCCGAAACCCCGGCCGAACAGCGTGAACTGGCCCGCATGACGGCCCGCGCGCACCGTGCCAGTACGGACGCCGCCCGGCGGACCGTCGAAATCGCTCTCATACGAGCGGACCGTTATGCGGTGGAAATCCACAAGAAGTATTCCATGGCCGTGGCTTGCCTGCTCTTCATGATGTTGGGTGCACCGTTGGGCCTCGCCATCCGACGAGGTGGGCTGGGCATGTCGGCGGTTGTTGCGATGACCATTTTCCTGATCCACTGGGTATCCCTGGCGAACGGCGAGAAATTTGCCGACCGGGGCCATATCGATCCGTGGTTGGGCATGTGGGCGGCGGACATCATCACGGGGCTGTTTGCCCTGGCGGTCACCGTGCACGTCTGGCGGGACATGCGCGCCACCCGAATGCGCAGAACCGCAACCACCGTGCATCCACCGACCAAATGAGCGGTATTCTCTACATCATCCCCACGCCCATCGGCAACATGGACGACATGACCGTCCGGGCCATCAACACCATGCGGGACGTCGCCCTTCTGGCGTGCGAGGATACACGCACGACGGGCAATCTGTGCAGCCGATTCGACATCCACACGGCCCGCACGAGCTACCATGCCCACAATGAGCACGGAAAAACGACACATCTCGTGGAACGGATGCTCGGCGGTGACTCCATCGGACTGGTATCCGATGCCGGAACGCCGGGGATTTCCGATCCGGGCTACCTGTTGGTCCGGGCGGCCATCGATGCCGGCATCGAAGTAATCGCGCTCCCGGGTCCGACGGCCTTCGTGCCCGCCCTGGCCGCTTCCGGCTTTCCCTCCGACCGGTTCGTGTACGAGGGTTTCCTGCCGCCCAAGAAGGGCCGTCGGACCCGGCTCGAGCAGCTTGCCGAGGAAGACCGGACCGTCGTCCTGTACGAATCGCCCCACCGGATCGGCAAGCTGCTCGCCCAGCTCGTCGACGCCTTCGGTCCCGACCGCCACGCCGTCGTCAGCCGCGAGATCTCCAAGAAGTTCGAGACCCACCATCGCGGGACCGTCGCCGAGCTGAGCGCGTGGGCAGCCAATGAGAAGGTCCGCGGCGAGTTGGTCGTGGTCATCGCCTCCCGGAAAACGTCGGAGCGGTTGCACGCGGCCATGGAAGATGACGATGACGAGAACTGAACTTGGTGCCTGAACCAAACGCGCGAAGCCTGCGTTCATCGCCTTCCTGCTGCCCCCCTACATCCTCAAGCCCGCCAATGAACTGGAAACGTACTGACCGACTGGTTGCCGGCCTCGTATTCCTGTACGCCTTCGTCCTGTATATCCTGACCGTGGCTCCCGCCACGTCGTTCTGGGATTCGGGCGAGTTCATTGCCATTGCCAACCGGCTGCAGGTCTCGCACCCGCCAGGTGCGCCGTTCTACATGCTCGTAGGACGTTTTTTCTCGATGTTTGTGCCAACGGAGTTCGTTGCCCTGTCGGTGAACCTGGTATCGGTCCTGTCCAGTGCACTGACGGTCATGTTGCTCCACCTGATTGTGGTCCGCCTGGTCCGGGAATGGCAGGGACACCCCTCGACGTGGGCCAGGGTGGATCGGATTGGAGCGTTGGCCGGTGGCGTCATCGCAGCAACCACGTTCGCCGTCACCGATTCCTTCTGGTTCAACGCCGTCGAAGCCGAAGTCTATGCCATGTCCATGCTGTTCACGGCATTGGTGGTCTGGCTGGTGCTCAAGTGGCGCGAAGAAGCCGCCCTTGAGGAAGAGCGTCTGTCCGGTGGCCAACATCGGTTCGGCCTGGCCACCAACCGGTACCTCATCCTGATTGCCTACCTGTTCGGCCTGGCCATCGGCGTGCACCTGTTGAACCTGCTGGCCGTGTTCTTCATCGCACTGATTGTTTATTATTTCGAGTTCGAACGGCCCGAATGGACCCCGAAACAGCAATTCCTGGGCCTGCTGGCGACCGGATTCGTATCGGTCGTGATCTTCCTGGTCATCTACCCCGGCGTGGTCCAGGTGCTGCCGGGTCTGGCCGGCGCATCGGGCGTACCCGTGTTCTTCGCCATTGCCGTCATCGCGACGGTGGCCTTCGGCGTCTGGTGGTCCCATGCCAAAGGCATGCAGGCACTCAACCTGGTCATGTTGTGCATGACCATGGTGCTCATAGGGTACTCCACCTATTCCCTGATTTTCATCCGGAGCGCCGCCGATCCGCCGATCGACGAGAACGATCCCGAGACGGTGGAAGCCATCATTTCGTACCTGAAGCGGGAGCAGTACGGCAATACCCCCATCCTCAAGGGAAACACGTACGACAACCAACTGGGGCGCATAGACACGCGACCGGGAAGCGAGACCTGGTTTCCGCGTCGGTACAGCCAGGACCCGAACCACGTCCGCATATACAGCCAGTACCAGTCGGACAGCGAGTTCTTCTGGAAGTACCAGGTCGGGCACATGTATGTCCGGTATTTCCTGTGGAATTTCGTCGGAAAGGCGAACGACACGCAGGACGCTCCTGCCATCACAGGCCTCTCGGACCGCGAGGACGAACGCTATTTCTACCAGACACCCAGTGAACGGGCCAGCCGGAACGTGTACTTCGGGCTTCCCCTCCTGCTGGGTCTCATAGGTATGGCCTTCCATTTCATGCGGGACCGGCGCCGGGCCTTCGCCGTCGGCATCCTGTTCTTCGTGTCGGGCATCGGAATCATCCTGTATCTGAACCAGACGCCGTTCCAGCCTCGTGAGCGGGACTATTCCTACGTCGCCAGTTTCTTCGCCTTCGCCATCTGGGTGGGGCTCGGCGCGACCGGAATCATCCGCCTGATGAACGATGCCCTTGCAGGGCGATTCAATGAGCAGGCGCAGGCCGTTTTCTCATGGGCAGGTGCCATCGTGCTGTTCCTGGCCGTCCCGGGATGGATGGCACTGGAGAACTACGATGACCACGACCGCAGTGGCCGTTACGTGGCGGGCGATTATGCCTACAACATGCTCATGAGCGTGGACGACAATGCCGTCCTGTTCACGAACGGAGACAACGACACCTTCCCGCTCTGGTATGCCCAGGAAGTGGAAGGCGTGCGCCAGGATGTGCGCGTAGCGAACCTGTCGCTCCTCAACACGCCGTGGTACGTGCGTCAGCTCAAGAACCAGTACTCTCGCACGTCCGAGCCGCTTCCCATAAGCATGCCGGACGCGGCCATTGACGACCTGACCATTGAAGCCTGGCGACCGCGTGAACTCGAATTGCCCGTGGACCGGGACCGCCTGTTGGCCGGACTGAACGAAGCGTCAGGGTTCGTGCCCATGGGCGACTCGGCCGAAATCGAGTCACCCATGCGTTGGATGCTTGAAGGGAGACCCTATGACCAGGAGATCAACCTGTTGTACGGGGCCGACCAGGTCGCGCTGAACATGATCATGACGAACGCCCAGCAGGATTGGAAACGTCCCATCTACTTCGCCGTGACCGTTGCACCGGACGGACAGTTGGACCTGCAGGACTATTTCCAGCTGGAGGGACAGGCCTACCGCATTGTCCCCATCAAGCACGACCAGTTGTACGGCCGCGTCGTACCGGGCATTTCGGACGAAAGATTGCGCCAATTCCGGTTCCGTGGACTGAACGATCCGGACGTGTATTTCGACGAGAACATCCGCAGGATGGTCGATAATTACCGCAATATCTTCTCGACCACGGCGTCCCAGATGGCAGATGCCGGGCTGATTGAAGAAGGGATCGAGTTGCTGGACTGGTTCATGGAACAGGTGCCGTTCGAGACCATCCCGGGCGATGAGACATCGTTCATTTTCCTGGCCCAGGCTTACCGGGATCTTGGCGACGCGGAGAAAGCAAATGCCATCCTGAAGAAGGCCGAACCGCTCATCCTGCATCGGTTCACGAACAGTGACAATCTGGACACGCGCGGCATCCAACGGCTGGGACGTTTCATCGACATCATGCGGACCAGCTACATGACCTCAGGGGATTTCGAATCGGCGGCGCGGTTGACGAATGCCATTGCAGACGCCATCGGCGACTCGACCTACCGTCAGACTCCGGAAGAACTCCGACGCCTGTACGAGAACCGATAAAACTCGCCTAGAAGGCTGTTGCTGCTCAGCGCAACTTGGTAAACGTGCGCGTCTGGACGGCCGGACCGTCGGCCCCATGGGTACCGACGCGGACGATGTAAGCACCCGGTGCCAGATCGCGGGTACCGGCCAACAACCGGGCACCTGATCCATCGCCCTGATCAACCGCACGGGACCAGACCATGCGGCCCTGGATGTCGTGGATGCTCACGTCGAACGTCGTTCCGGGCAAGGCCTCCACGCGGAGCGAGAGGTCGCTGTCCAGAAGCGGGTTGGGCCACACGGATTGCAGGGACCATGCATGGCCCGGTACGGCATCACGCCCATCCACATGAGTGCCGGACATTTCACTGGACGCCTGCATTGCCGTGAAAATGAAATCGCCGAAGTTGGAAAAGTCACCATTTGCCGCATTGGCGGCCGCATAGAAGGTGACCTCGCCGGTCCCGGATGCCGGCGCTTCCCACGGCACGGTCCACTCGAATTCGCCGGTCGCATTGGCCGCGGGATCGTGCGTCACATGATGCGTGCTGCCCAAGGCCAGCTGAATGCCTGGCCCGGACACGTCGAACGTACCCACAGGTTGGTTCGCGCCGTCCAGGGCGGTGATCTCGAATCCGAACCGGCTGGCACCGGCGCGTTGGGCGCGCACGACCAGGTCGACCGTGCTTCCTGGTACGTAGTTCGCCGGAGCCACGATGACCAGGGATCCGGACGCATCGTTCACGGGATTGCCCGTGTGACAGGCAGCACACGTCTGTTCGTTCGGTGCACCCGTCGAGAACGCCGGCGCACCGGTCCGGTACGCCCGGGCTCCAACCAGGAGCATGGGAACGACCACCAACAAGAATCTGAACATGGGTTTCATGAGGTCAGTTTTCCTTTATCTCGAACGGCGTCGTACGACCATTCAAGGTCAACGTGTAGGCACCCGGGGGGTATGTGCCCTCCAGGGTCAGGTAGAAGCGATAGGGCCGCAGGACGGCGGCACAAACCGAACCCACCGGCCGGCGCATCTGGAGCGTGATGTCCAGGAACCGGCCACTGCGCTGCTGCGAGACATCGTGGAGCTCGGAGCACGCATCGGGAAAGGCTCCCTTGACCAGGATTTCCACCTGGACGCCGGCGTCCGCGGCGGCATCACCGGCCGTACGCGATGGACCGGGTCGAACGGAAATGGATTCGTAGGATGCCGGAAAGTACCGGTACTCCACGTCCGCCACGGGCGGATTGATGGCAATGGTGGTCCGCCCGTCATCCGTCGTGCCCTCCAACCGATGCCCGAACCGGTCCTCCGGCAAGGGCTCGTTCCGGGAGAACGAGATGCAGGAGGCGAGGCTCACGGCAATCAGGAGAAGGGACCAACGCATCACGACGCATCCTCCTTCAGCATCTGGACATCTTCCACCTGGCCGTCGTCCACGACCTGTTCGCGCGGTGCATCGCCCCACAATCGATCGAGGGCGTAATATTCCCGCTTGGCCGGAAGGAAAATATTGACGACGAGATCCACGTAGTCCATGAGGACCCACTGATGATGATCCGTCCCCTCCACGTGCCAAGGCCGCTCATCGGCCTCCTCCTTGATCTTCACCCGGATGGCTTCGGTGATGGCACGGACCTGGAGATCCGAGTCGGCGGTGGCCAGGATGAAGATATCCGCCATGCCACTGACTTCATGCACATCCAGGATGAGGATGTCCCGTCCCTTCTTGTCCAGGATGGCTTCGACGGCCAATCGGGAAATCCGTCGTACCGAAGCGGACGTCTGCCGCCTTTTATCCGGTCCATCCACCGGGACCGGATCCGCAATGGTCTGTTTCTGCGATTTCTTTGTTTTCTGCGTTGTACTGCTCAGGGCGTTACCTCTGTGATGATCCAGTTCCGGATGAATAGGGGGTCAGTTCCGCGTAATCCAGCCCGATGACAACCATGACATCGAGAAAATAGTCCGGTCGGATTTCCTGCACAATGCGGGATTCCGGAACTCCGAGAGCCAAGGCAACTTGCCGCGCGGCCTCCAAGTTTCCTGCGCGATCCACGATCATGGTCTCGGCGACGTCCATCCGCGTATAATTGTCCACCCCGACGACGTCGAAACCCAGCGCCACGAAATGGTCGCGGAACTGCTTCGCGACGCCCTCCTCTCCACATCCGTTGAACACTTCCACCTGGATGTAGTCCCCGGATTGCCGACCGGAATCATCCAATCTCCGGGGATCGGGACGCTCGACGGTGACGCGCGCATACAGGGCATATACCAGGATGGCCGCTACCACGGCCGCCACCACCAGTCCCGTGTTCAGGAGGAAATTACGGCCGTCTGCCACTATTTCAGGCCGTCATTCCAGAAGAGATTCGTCCGGTGCGTGTCATATCCCATGGCCGAGTCGCGATAACCGTAAGGATTCATGTACGAGCCATAGGGGCTCTGCCGGACCTGGAGGTTCAACCGCATGTTTTCCCGCGGACGGAATTCGATTTCGGCATTCTTCAGAAAGATCTGTCCGTTCTGTCCACCCGTCTGACTGAAGGCACTGGAGGCGTTGGTTTGCCCGTAGGTCATGGCCATGTCCACGCGTGCGGCGAGTTTGCTGTTGAATTGCCACATCATGGTATTCGTATACATGCCCAGCGTGGAACCCCCGCCGAACGAACTGGCCGTCATTTCCAACGAATGGGACATCCGGAAGTGCTCTGGCGTGAAGAAGCGGTTCAGGGACAACCCCGAGCTGCCGGTGTCATACAAGCGCACAGCCGTCGAAGAGGTCGTATTGGTGCCTCGGAGTTGCGCCTGGACGGGCACAGCGAGACCCAGCATGAGGATCAGGCAGAGGGCAGTCAGCAATCGTCGCATGGTGTTCTTCCGGGGTTGTCAGCTTTCGTATAATATCATCAACGTACCTGAGGAGCCAAATGTTTTGTTGCGTACCGGAATTCCAGGGGGAAAAATAAGGGTATCATGATCGTTCTGGGAATTGAAACGTCGTGCGATGACACCGCGGCCGCTGTCGTGGACGGGGGGCGGTTGCGGTCGTCCGTCGTGGCGTCGCAACTGGACCATGAGGCGTTCGGGGGTGTCGTGCCCGAACTGGCCTCCCGGGCCCATGAACGCGTGTTGCTCCCCACCATCCAGCGTGCCCTGGACGAGGCCGGTATCCAGCGGACCGACCTGGACGGCATTGCCGTGACCCAGGGACCCGGACTCATCGGATCGCTCATTGTGGGCGTCAGCCTGGCCAAGACACTCGCGCTTGGACTGGATATCCCGGTCGTGGGCGTTCATCACCTGGATGGTCATATTGAATCCCTGTTCCTGGGAGATGCGACGCCTGCGTTTCCCCTGCTCGTCCTCATCGTTTCCGGCGGTCACACACAGTTGGTTCATATGACGTCCGCGGTAGAGCGGTCGCTCATGGGCCGCACGCGGGACGATGCCGCCGGAGAGGCCTTCGACAAGGTGGCCAAGATGATCGGCCTCGGATGGCCGGGCGGACCCGTCATCGATCGCCTGGCCCAAGGGGGCCACCCAGCCCACCATCATTTCACCCGCACCCGGCTTCCCGGATTCGACTTTTCATTCTCGGGGATCAAGACCGGCGTCCTGTATCATTTGAATGACATGGATGTGGAGGCCCGGAAGACCTATCTGGAGGACCACACGGCGGACCTGTGTGCATCGTTCCAGGAAGCGGTCGTCGACATGCTGGTGGAACCATTGGAGCGGGCCATGGTCGCAACAGGCACGACCCGCGTCGGACTGGTTGGCGGCGTATCGGCCAACCGACGTCTTCGGGAACGGATTTCCGGACTCGTTGAGGCGCACGGCGGTACCTTCCATGTACCGGATTTCCGGTTCTGCATGGACAACGCGGCCATGATTGCCTTGTCCGGTTGGAAACGACTGGAGGCCGGCCATGCGTCCACGCTGGATCTGGTGGCCCATCCCTCCCTCCCCTTCGCGTAATCCGCCATGCCCCCTGAATCCCGCCCGATGACACGCGAAGAACTCGTCCGCAAACTGGATGCCCTGTTCCGGGAGATGCCGTCCGACGCGGACCTCGCCGATTGGCGGGGGCGCATAGACACCGTCGACGAACTGGTCCTGGCACTCCTGAACATCCGATCCGTCAGCGCGAACGAGATCGGTCGGCTGAAGAAAGAACGCAACATTCCGGTCTACGTCCCGAAACGGGAGGAGGAAGTACTCAATCACGTCATGTCGGTCAATCCGGGTCCCCTGCCGGATACCGCCATCCGGCGCTTGTTCGAGCGGATCATAGATGAGACCCGGTCATTGGAACGACGGAATTACCAGGAGGAAGAGTGACGGTGGGACGGATGGTGAAGGCAGGACGGAAAACATACATGGTCTTGGCCGCGCTCTTCGTGGCCGGACTGGCCGGACTCGGCCTCGCTGCCCATCTGTTCTGGTGGTCCGCAACCCCGGAATTCGAGGATGCGCGCGCCGTCAAACTGCCGCCGGGCAGTTCCGTGGAGGTGGTCGCGGACAGCCTGGTATCGGCTGGTATCCTGGCCAAGCGGACCGGCTTCGTATGGTTGGCCGGGCTGACCGGCTGGGGGGATCAGATCAAGGCCGGGCATTATCTCTTCGATGCCGGCGCCTCCAATGTGGACCTGCTCCTGACCTTGCGACAGGGCCTTCAGAGCCCCATCCGGATCCGCGTGCCCGGAGGAACACGGCGGGAGCGCCTTATCCGCGGTATGGCGCGCGACATGGCCTTCACGGAAGCCGAACTGGACGCCGTGCTGTCCGACAGTGCCTTCGCGGCTACCCTCGGGACCGACACGACCCATCTGTGGGCCTGGATGGTACCGGACTCGTACGATTTCTATTGGCTGACCGATCCGGAAGACGTGGTGCGACGGATAAAGAGCCATGCCGACCGCTCCGTTTCGGCGGCCATCGATACGCTCGGAGCGTTGCCCCGCGGGTATACCCCGGACGAAATCATCCGTCTGGCGGGCATCATTGAATGGGAGACCAGCCACGTCGCGGAGAAGCGTACCATTTCCGGGGTGTACCACAACCGGCTCCGCGATCGCTGGCGACTGGACGCCGACCCGACGGTCCAGTACGCTGTCATGCTGCAGGAAGGCGACAAGCGTCGGCTGTTCTTCCGGGATTACCGCATTGACCATCCGTACAATACCTACCGGCGCGGCGGACTTCCACCCGGACCCATTACGAATCCTTCGTTGACCTCCATCGAGGCCGCCATGACGCCCGAGTCACACGGATACTACTTCTTCGTAGCCCGGGGCGACGGAACGCATATCTTTTCCCGCACCCTGGCCGAACATCGCCGGCGTGCCAACGAGTACTACCGCATCATGCGGGAGCGACGGGCCGAACAGGCCCGCCAGAACGCGGACTCGGCCGCGACGGAATAAGTTCTGCACGGCGCCGTAAACCATTCGGCGCTCGCCTGTGTCTTGGGATGCGTACACCGATTGCCCCATGCCGGAAACCACGATTCCCGACATCCCTCCTGACCGTTTCCGGTCCGTGGTCACAGACCACCAGCGCACGATCTATTTCGTGTGTCGGGATCTGACCGGCAATCACCATGACGCAGAAGACCTTGCCCAGGACGTATTCGTGAAAGCCTACCATGCCCTGCATACCCTGAACGGCCCGCTTGACAACAAGCCGCTCGTGTCGGGCTGGCTCCGTCGCATTGCCGTGAACACGTACCTGAACGACCGTCGGGCCAAGAAGCGGACACACGTCAGCGTATTTCCTGAAGAAGCGGACGCCTCCCGTCCCGATGCGTTCGGAACTGCCCCGTCGCAGACGGACACGATGGCCGACGCATCCATCGTGCAGTCCCGTATAGCGCGCGGACTCGGGGTATTGACGGAACGGGAACGGGCCGCCTTCACACTGCGGCATTTCCACGGGTTGCCGGTCCAGGAGACCGCCGCATCGCTCAACGTGGCCCCGGGTACCGTCAAGAGTCTCTTGCACAGGGCCGTCCGGAAACTGCAGGTCGAGTTGTCCCACCTCAAGGAAGAACTGACATCATGACCCGTTCGGACAACCATCAACCTGCTCCGAAGATGTGCCGGGATTCCGACGCCATCCATCCCCTTCTGACAGAGGTCGCTCTCGGCACGGCCGGTGCGGCAACGGAGCAGCGCGTCCGTGAGCATGTCACCGCCTGCCCAACCTGCGCCAAGGAACTGGATGCCCGCCGTGAACTGCTGGCGCGCGTCGTACCCGATCGGAGCGAGCCTCCGGCTGCATTCTTCGACGACTTCGCCGATTCGGTCATGGCGCGGATTGCCAGCGACTCCACTCCGAGACCCCGGCTTCGGACCCTTCCGACCCTCCAATCACCCACACCGTCCAGGTCGCACCGACGGCCGCAGCCGGGCACGTTCACTCCCCGCGTTCTGGCGTGGAGCTTCCGGGCCGCTGCCGCCATCGTGCTGATTGTCTCCGGGATCTTCATTGGGCGGGCCGGGCAGCCGGGCGTGCCTTCGGCAGACGTTGCACCCGGCCCGCCCACAGGTCCCGACCCGACCGTCGCCAGCGCCATGGATGTCCTGGACCGGTCCCGCACGTTGCTTCTGGACATCATGAATACCGAGCAGGCACCCAACATGGACCTGCGACAGCGTGCGGCCGGCGAATTGGCCGTCCAGGCCGCTGAAATCCATGGGAGACTGGACGCGGGAGAGCAGGCCCGGTTGGCGGCCCTGCTGCAGGAACTGGAGTTGGTCCTGTTGCAGATGGCCCATGCCCGACCGGAGTCCGGATCCCAGGATGTAGCCATGATCCGGGAGGGCGTTGATCGGAACGGCCTCCTGTTCAAAATCGAACTCACGGCGCTCTAGGGCGTGATTTGCCGCGCCACCGAAATGAAGATGACCGAAATGAAGATGACTGAAATGAAGATGACCATGATGCGCTTGAACAACCAGACCACAGCCGCCCTGCTCGGCTTCCTTTTCCTTACGGCGCTCACCCACCCGTCCACGGCACAGACTGCCGGGGCGGACGCGGAAGCCCGCGCCTATGCCGCAGCGAATGCCCTCATCCTGGACGGCAAATGGAGCGATGCACGGCATCAGATGACCGCTTTCGTCAACCGGTACCCGGACTCCAACCGGGCCGATCACGCCGCCTTCTACAGCTGCTTTGCCGCCGAGAAAATGGACCCGGTATCGACCGAAGCCTTCGACTGTTTCGATCGCTTCCGTACGAGCCACGAGGGCAGCTCCTTCCGGGACGATGCGGAATCGGCTCTCATCCGGATTTCCAACCGCCTTGCCCAGGCCGGACGCCCCGAATACCGGGTCCGGACGGAGGATCTGCGGACCTCAGCCAATGAAGAAGTCGCCCTGACCGCCCTCTATGCGCTCCGCAACATGGGCGGAGACGATGCCCGGGACGCCGTCCTGTCCCTGTACGAGCGATCCGGATCCGAAGAGGTCCGCAAACGTGTGGTGTATGTCCTGGCCGAGTTCGACTCCGGGAACGTGGTCCCGACGCTCATCCGGATTGCCAAGGAGGATGCCTCGGCCGACGTCCGCAAGGCTGCGGTGTACGCCATCGGCCAGCAGTACCCGCGCGGAACGGAGGCCACCCGGACCGCCCTGTTGGATATCCTGGATACCAGCACGGACGTCGATGTCCGGAAAGCCGTGCTCTATGCGCTCGCAAACGAATCGGACGAGGCCAACCTTCCCATCCTGGAACGCGTGGCCCTGCGCGACGCGAATGAGGAGTTGGCCAAGGCCGCGACCTACGCCATCGCGAACATTGACGGTACCCGGTCGGCGACCGCCCTGACCCGCATCCTGGAAAACGCAACGCACCGGGACGTCAGGAAGGCCGCTCTGTATGCCATCGGCAATCTGGATGCGGCATCATCCATACCCACACTCGTGGATGTCGCATTGACGTCGGATGACCCCGAACTGGCCAAAGCCGCCACCTATGCCCTGGGCAACCAGGACGGCGCGGCAGCCGGCGAAGCACTGGCGCGGATCCTGGACAATGGCCGGACAACCGAGGTCCGGAAAGCCGCCCTGTACGCCATCGGCAACCAGGGCGAAGGCACGGTGGCACTCGGCACGCTGCGGCGTGTAGCAACGTCGGGGAACGATACCGAACTCCAGAAAGCAGCCGTCTATGCCATCGGCAACCTGGACGGTGAGGGCGCACGGGAAGCGCTCGAGGCTGTTTTCACCTCATCCACCGATGGCGATGTCCGCCGGGCCGCCCTGCATGCCATCGCCAACGGCGATCATGATGACGCCTCCGCGTTCCTGCTGGCCGTTGCCAACGGAGCGGACGCGGAACTGGCCAAGACCGCCGTGTACGCCCTGCAACAGACGAACCATTTCGATGTGTCGGCCGTCGTCCGCGTGCTGGAAACCACGCCGCACGACGATGTCCGCCGGGCCGCCATCCATTTGCTGGGCGAAGCGGAATCGGATGATGCCGTTGACGCACTCGTCACCATCATCCGCAGTGACGCACCCGCGCAGGTGCGCACCGCAGCGGTCCAGGCCCTCGGAAACATCGGCACCGACAAGGCCCGAGCCGTACTCATCGAGCTGCTGGGCGAGAATTGACGCCCGCGACCCGGTTGGTCGCACCGCTTCCCGCTCCGCCCTCCCCCTCTTTCCTGCAATAAACGCGTGCCTTCACGCCCCGACATCCATGGAACGAACACGAACCGTCCTCGCCATCCTCGTCCTGACGGGCTTTGTCATCACGGCCGCCATGCCCTTCCTGGGCATCCGCCCGGCAGATCTGTTGACCCGCAGCGTTGACCTCGTTGAGCGTGCCCCCGCACCCGTGGTTCTTGCCGGCCTCGATATCCACGCCAATGACCCTGAACTGGCCAAGGCAGCCGTCTATGCGCTGGCCAATTCCCTCGACGCCGAGTCGATCTCCATGATGTTTCCGCTTATCGATGAACCGCTGCCCCTTGAAGTCCGGAAAGCCGTCCTGTATGCCGTCGCAAACCATGACGGGGCCGACGTGGTGTCGTTCCTCCGGGGCGTAGCTTCGGGAGATGCGGAAACCGAGCTCAGGAAGGCCGCCGTGTACGCCATCGGGAATTCCGACCATGCGGATGCCGTGCCGGCATTGGTCGCCGTCATGGGCTCCGATGCGCCGAATGACGTCCGAAAGGCCGCCGTGCATGCCCTGGGCAACCAGGATTCGGACGTCGCCCGAAAAGCATTGGTGGACCTGATCGGAAACCTGCAATGAAGGATCCAATCACATTCTTGCTGGCCGTCCTCACCTGTGTGGTGACAATCGGGGGTTTGTCCCCGCAGGCGGCGGCCCAGCAATCCCGCATGGTGGCCGCATCCGGACCGTTGGACTCCGCCCCCGATGGATGGTTGGCCTGGGCTCCCGCCTGGTCCGCGAAGTCAGGCAGCGTGACGTGGTGGAGCAAGGATGAAACGCTGACCTTCGCCGAACAACTGGCCGCTTCGGGCATCCGGACGTCCACGGCGGATCCGGATGCGCCCGTATTCCTGCTGAAGCTGGACCAGGGTCGGGTCACCCACGCGTATGTGACGCGGATGGACTCGGGTATCCAGGTCCGGGACGGAGCCCTCCGTTGGTTCGTGGATGTCCCGGAGGCCGAGAGTGCCGCGTTCCTGCAGTCCGCGTGGGAATCCGGGGGCGAATCGACCCTCCTGTACATGCTCGGACACCACCCGGACGTGCCCGGAATCGAGGCTTTCCTGACGCGGACGGCCGATGCCGACATCGACATCGATCACCGGAAGTCCGCGTTGTACGGACTGGGTGCGTTGGGTACACCCTCCGCCCACCGGACCCTGTTGGCGTTCATCCGCGCGGCCCGCGGAACCTGAGGCCCAGGGCGTGTGAACACGTCCTACTTCTTCGCGTCCCTGATGTCGTCGCTGAGTTTGCGGGCAATATCCCGGGCCGCATCGCTGGCCATGCTCTCCAGGACCAGGGCCAGCTCGTCGACCGTGAGTTCGGACAAGGCAATGGCGTTGCCCGTCCGGGCCAATGTGCGCGACGTGGAGCCCTCCGTGAACGGATAGTCCTGTTTGACGGTCCGACGCCAGATGACCTCGCCCGTCCTGTTGTCCATGAGTACCGGCTTGGCTTCGAGCCGGTACTCGAGACGCTGGTCGTAATTCGAACCCGAATAAATGCCGTGCTTCTCGATGTTTACCTCCAGGACGTAATCGGCCGCGTTGGCATCCCCGGTGCCCACCACATTCAGATAGCGGATGGCTTCATCCTTCATCCCGTCGGCCACCATGGCCGATACGTCCACCAATACAGCCGCACTGTCCAGTTTGGCCTGGGCATCGGCAGCGGTGAACGCTTCCGCAACTTCCGAAGCGACTTCGGCAACGGCGGCAAGGGTGCGCATGAGCCGGTTCCCTCTTCGAGGCGCATCTTCGTCGTCGGCCGGGTCGTCGGTGAAAATCTCAGGCCGTGGAGCCAACGGGGCCGTCACCGCCATGGTTTTACCTTCGTAATCGTGTTCCGCGAGTTTGTTGACGCCGGAGCACCCGGAGGTTGCGAACGCAATGGCCACGATGGTGAACAGGACCGGGGATGTGGATGGGATTCGGGGGATCATGGCAGGATCAGGGTGTTCGGGTTATCGGTGACAAGGTAGAGGTTGGGACGTGGGGATGGTATCTTCCGGAACCGGTCCGGCTCTTGTCGCGACGGAATCGATTGTATCCCCATCATCCGGCTCTTTCATGCGTTTCTCGACTCCCACCTTCCTTCTTCTTCCATTGATCTTCTGCCTGCTGGTGGTGACGGGGTGTGACAGTTCATCCGACGACGGCCTTGTGTGCAACCTGGAGGCGGGCCCGATAACGACCGGTGCCACGGCCACCGTGGAGTATTCCGTGACGTTCTCCGGCGATGTCGACCTCGAATCCGTGACGTACACGGCCGATGCCGGCGCACAGTCGGTCACGAATGCGACCAGTCCGTGGAACCTGACCCGGACCGTTCCGGCCGGCACGACGGTGGCGCTGTCAGGCGACGCCCGGGTGCGGAATGGCACCGCCAACATCTCCATGGTCGTCACGGAAGTATCGGGTGGAGGTACGTTCACGGTCTCGGATTCCGACTCCTGCTCCCAGACGGGTAGCTGAGCCGGTCAAACGCTCCGATTGGCCCGTTCAGAATCCGAAGGTGAAGCCGATGGCGACGCGGTCCCGGGTGATTTCTTCCCGGACATCCGGCGCACCGGTCACGTCCGCATACGGGGCGAACTGGTCATCCCACATGGATCGGGTCCACGAGAGCGAGGCCGAGACCTGCTCGGTGAACGCAAAGCCCAGGCCAGCGGAAACGAACTGACGACCGCGGTCCACCAGGTTCGCCGCTGCCAGCGGTGAATCGGCGTCCCGGGGATCCGGATAGCCGGCCCAACCGGCGCGCACGGACAGTTGGTTCATGACGTACTCGGCGCCGAGCCGGACATTCAGTACGGCGTCCAGGGCCCGCTGGATTTCCAGGTTCTCGTCCGCAAAGGAATACTCGCTGGCGTCCAATTCCAGTTGCGACCAGTCCACCCACTCGACGTCCCCCGTCAGGGTCAGTCCACCGCCTGTCCAGGCTCCGCCGATGGCCACCTTCCAGGGCGATGTGACCGTGTATTCGAATGTCCCGGACCCCGCTGTCTCGGTGAGTCCGTCACCGTACACGAAACGGTCCCCATTGTCGAACGAGACGTCAAGAAGGGTGCTGTATTCTTCATCCACGGACAGGTACGTCGGGGTTTCGACGGTCAGGCCGAACCGGGCACCGTCCGCGACCTTGGCCGAGAGACCGGCCCGCAGACTCACGCCAATCATGTCCGACGAGAAGGACTCCTCGAACGTCAGCCCGGAAAAGTCGGTGGTCCCGCCCAACCCGTCGTTGTCATTCTGGAAGTCGTCCTCCGAATGCGAACGGAAGTACGTGTAGGTGCCGAAGGGCAGGTTGAGCGATGCCCCCACCATGACATTCGGCGCCACCTCCACCGATCCGGCAAAGTTCAACTCGGACATCCGGCCTTTCTCTTCGACAAATCCATCCTGAAGCACCGTTCCCGCAGAAACAGCAGGAAGAAAGGGAACGGGATCGCCCGCATCCACCAGATCAGGCACCAGGTCGATACCGAATGTCTCGAAGGCAATGAACGACAGGTCCCGGGTGAAGGACGGGAATACCCCTTGGTCATCCGAGTCGAGTGTGAACTCACCGGGCAGCGGCATGAAGTAATCCGTCACGGAATTGGCGTTGTTCGTCCCCGAGTAGAACAGGCTCCGGGAGAAGGACTGGACCTGGTTGAAGCCGGCCCCGACGACGAGCGAGCCCCGGAGCGTCGGTACCCGGTAGGCATAGGCCAGGCTGGCAAGACCGGTCGACGACACGTCCGACTCCAGGAAGGACTCCGAACCGGGAGCCGTGAAGGCGGCCTCGTCCGTCGTGTTCTGATTCAGCAGATCAACAGAAAACCAGGAGCCTTTATTCCAGCCGAGACCGGCCGGATTGGTCGTGAAGGCGCCAACGTCCGAACGTCCCGCCGTTCCGGCACCTCCCATCCCGGCGGATGCCGTGGACAGCCCGGGAAGGCGTTGCATGAATCGGAGGGCATCGGTACCGTCCTGGGCCGTTGCGGGCGCGACAGCCGCAGCCATGAGGATCGCGCCGACCATCAGCGCCGCATAGGTGGAAAGCGTGGTTTTCCGGTTCATTTCAGGCTCAGTTTAATTTGTAACCTGGCAGGTTACATTTTGAAAAGGGCGTGCCAGGGCGTGTTCACACTACGCCCTGATGGAATCTGCGCCAATAAGAAGGAGACAAGAGGACCGAATCCCGGTTCGTCAGTTGTTTCCGCGACTGGAACGACCGCGCGACGAGGAGGAATCATTGCCCGATTTCCGGGTTGGCGGGCTGGCAGAACGGGTCGGTGCCGTGGATCGGGCAGGCGTGGCTGAACGGGTCGGAGTCGACCGGGTTGCCGGCCGCGCGGAACGAGTCGGAGTCGAATCGGATGCCGGTCGAGCAGACCGCGTCGGAGTCGATCGGGTTGCCGGGCGTGCCGAGCGACTCGGCGTCGTCGATCGGGCCGGAGTGGCCGATCGGGTCGGGGTCGAACGCGTGGAACGGGTCGGAACCGTGGTCCGGGTTCCCCGCGTTACGGTCCGGGTCCGGGAATCGTCCGTCGTGCGGGTAATGGTTGAGCGGGTGGTCCTGCGGGCCGCGTCGCGTCCCACCGCCGAGCCTGACGAACCCACGGACACCACGTTCCGGTCGCTGAACGAACCGCTGCCCGTCAACGTGCTGCGGCTGCCCACCAGCGTACCCTCGCGTCCGCCCCGGGCATCGCCCGATCGTCCGTCCAGGGCATTCCGGGTCATCGTGGAACCACGTGGGCCGTAATTCTGATTGTCGCGGACGCGGACCCCACCGGATCCCCCATGATACCCGCCATAATACCCGCCGTAGTAGCCGCCATAGTAACCCGAATGGAACGCCCAGGTCGGGAAATACGAGTAGAATCCGGGATAGCCGTAGCTGCCCCACGCACCGTATCGCCCCCACGAACCAAAGCCGACCGTCAACGAGAAGCCGGAACCGTATCCACCGTATCCGAATCCGGAGCGGCAATAGCCCCAATCCCAGCACGGATCGTACACGCCTACGCCATAGAGTGGATCGTAGAACTGGGAGAAATAGCCGCGGTACGCATACGGCTGGTGCGCGTACCAATCATAGCCGGCCTCATAATAGTCCTCATCGACAGTGCCGTCATCATAGTATTTGGTGACGACCACATCACCGTCCCGCTCATAGTCGGCTTCCACGCGGGCGAGCCCCTGTGGATTGGGGTCGAGGGCCGCGATCTGGGTATAGCACCCCGTGAGCATGGTTCCCGCCAGCAAGAGAACCACGAGCGGACCCAAGCGGGCCAGCCGGCCTGACGAAGCAAACAGGGATCTGGAAGCGGATGGGGACGGCGCGGTTCTCATGACGTTCGTTGGCGACGGTTTCAGTAACTTGCGACCTCTACGGATCAGGTTAGCGTTCCGCAGTGATTTTGTTTCAATGAATAGTGACGCAAATACCGGACCAAGAGGGTCATTGACCCGATTGGCGTGTATATACGGCCCTGATGCACCCCCCGCACGTTTTCAACTGTATTCGATTGACCTCACCGACTGTACACTATGGCTGACGCTATCACGCCGCGCGACACCGATTACTCCCAGTGGTACCTGGACGTCGTAAAGCACGCCAAACTGGCTGACTACTCCCCTGTCCGTGGATGCATGATCATCCGGCCCACCGGATATGCCCTGTGGGAAAACATGCAGGCCGCCCTCGACGCCATGTTCAAGGAGACGGGGCACGAAAATGTGTACTTCCCGCTGTTCATTCCGCAGTCGTTCCTGGCCCGGGAAGCGGATCATGTGGACGGATTCGCCAAGGAATGTGCCGTCGTTACCCACTCCCGTTTGATGGTGGATCCGGAGAAGGGCCTGGTCGTCGATCCGGACTCCAAGCTGGAGGAGAACCTGATTGTCCGGCCGACGTCGGAGACGATCATGTGGGATACGTACGCCCGCTGGATCCAGTCCTGGCGCGACCTGCCGTTGAAATACAACCAGTGGGCGAACGTGGTCCGGTGGGAGATGCGTACGCGCATGTTCCTGCGCACCATGGAGTTCCTGTGGCAGGAAGGGCATACGGCCCACGCCACGGCAGAAGAAGCCATGGACGAGACGCGGCAGATGCTGGATGTCTATGCCACCTTCGCGGAGGAATGGATGGCCATGCCCGTCATCAAAGGCGTCAAGAGTGCGAGTGAGCGGTTCGCCGGCGCCGTGGATACGTTCTGCATTGAGGCGCTCATGCAGGACGGCAAGGCCCTCCAGGCCGGAACCAGCCATTTCCTGGGCCAGAATTTCGCCAAGGCCTTCAACTGCACGTTCCAGAACAAGGACAACGAACTCGAGCACGTGTGGGCGACATCCTGGGGCGTAAGTACCCGTCTCATCGGCGCGCTCATCATGGTCCATTCCGATGACAAGGGGCTCGTCCTGCCGCCCCGCCTGGCCCCTACCCAGGTGGCCCTCGTCCCCATCTACCGCAAGGACGAGGAACGCGACCTGGTCCTGGCTGAGGCGCGCATCATCGAAAAAGAGCTGAAAGCCGCGGGCATCCGGATCCATGTGGACGACCGCGACGGTTTCCGGCCCGGCTGGAAGTTCAACGAATACGAAGTGCAGGGTGTACCCGTCCGCCTGGCCATCGGCCCCCGCGACGTGGCGGCCGGGACCATTGAACTGGCTCGGCGTGACACGGGCGAAAAACAGTCTGCTTCGCGGGAAGGACTGGCCGCCCTCATTGAACGCACGCTTGCTGACATCCAGCAGGGTCTGTACGACCAGGCGCTGGCCTACAGGGAAGCCAACACCCGGTCCGTGGATTCCTACGATGATTTCAAAGAGGTGCTGGACACCCATGGAGGATTCGTGCGCATGCACTGGGACGGCACGGCGGAAACCGAGCAGCAGATCAAGGAAGAAACCAAGGCGACCATCCGGTGCATCCCCCTGGAAGGCACGTTTGCGGATGATGGTGAGCCGGGCGCCGATCCGGTATCCGGAAAGCCGTCCAAGGGTCGCGTGGTCTACGCCCGGGCGTACTGAGCCATGGCGGACTATCCGGCAAAGCGCAATCCCCTGGACCTCACTGGCCGAATGTCACGGCCGTGGATCCTGGCCTTGGTCGTGATCGGCGCCCTGGCGGCGTGGATCCTGCTGTCCGGGTGCGCAGGGGAAGCCGGGGTGGATTCGACGTACCCGTACGCTTCGGTGACGTCGCTCCCCGAACCCACGCTTGGAATCACCGGCCGGATAGACGTATGGCCGGTGATGCCCTCGGAGCACGTGGAGCCGCGGGAAGTCCAGATCTGGCTGCCGCCCGGCTACGAGGACGCCCCGGAGGCCCGGTACCCGGTCGTCTACGTCCATGACGGGCAGAACCTGTTCGATCCCTCCCGCTCGCCCTTCAGCGCCCACGACTGGGCTTTGGACGAGATCATGACCGCGCTCGTGGATACGGGTGCGGTTCGCCCGGCCATCGTGGTCGGCATCGAGAGCCGCGGCATGCGAATCCTGGAAATGGCCCCCGAGGACATCATGACCGGGGTTTTCCCGCCCGATACCCTGGCCGAGGCCCGCCGCCAGTTGGAAGCGGGTGTCGGCATCCCGGCGTCGGCCCCGCTCCTGGGCAATGAATACCTGGCGTTCGTGGTGGACGAAATCATCCCCCGCGTGAACGCGGAGTACCGGACGCTGACCGGACCGGAGAACACGTTCATCATGGGCTCCTCCATGGGCGGCCTGGCCTCCATCTATGCGCTGGTGAAACGACCGGACGTGTTCGGCGCCGCAGCCGCCCTGTCCACCAGTTGGCACCTCATGGGAGACTACATGCTGGACTGGATTGCCGCCGAGTGGCCCCGGTCGGCCGACGTCCGGCTCTACATGGACCACGGAACCGGCGCGTCGGACCGGTCGGTTGCTCCGTACCAGAATGACATGGATGCGCTGCTGGGAACGCTCGGCGCATCGTACACCTCCCACGTCTTCGAGGACGCCGAACATTCGGAAATCGCCTGGCGAATGCGAGCGCATCTTCCCCTTCAATATCTGTTGGGGCGTGTTGACCCATCCCGGGCATCGGATTGAAGCCGTTTGCGGACGTCATATCGCTCGTCATCAATCCGCTCGTCCTGCCACCGATCCTGCTGGCCCTGGTCGCGGCACATGTGGGTGCCCCTCCCTCTGAAGTGCGCACCGTCGCCATCCTGGGCACCGTGCTGTTCTTCCTGCTGCCGCTCGGCTGGCTGTACCTGATGGTCCGGATGGGCACGGCAGCGACGTTGGATGTGCGCAACCGTGCCGTACGGCAGGGTCCCCTGGCCGTCGGTCTGGCCCTCATGCTGTTCGCTGCGACGGCTTATTGGTTCATGGCACCGGTGTCGCGGGATCCGGTTGTGGGGCTGACGCTCAGCCTGGCACTGAATACGTTCCTGGTCATGAAAATCACGGGATATGTCAAGATTTCCATCCATGTGGCGGGCGTGGCGGGCTTCGCGGCCATGCTGGGGACGCTTTCGGCGCTGGACCCGGCGTTCGGCCAAGGGCTGCCCGGGCCCGGCATGTGGCCCTTCTGGCTGGCCGTCCCCATCGTGATGTGGGCCCGGGTCAAGGCCGAAGCCCATGTGCGGGCGGAGGTTGTTCTGGGCCTGCTCTTCGGCCTGGTGATCCCACCGCTGGAGGTCCTGGCCCTTCACGCACTCGGTTTGTTGTAGAGCGGGAACGCGGATTGTCGGACATCGTCTCATGGCTCGAACAAACCGGTATGGCTTCTCGGACCTGCGTTACGGATTTCCCAACATTGCGACCTGCGTCGCCCGCCCTCCGTTTCCCATGTCCATGCTGAAGGGGTTGTTAATTCCGTTGTTGATGCTCGTGGCCATCCTTCCGGATGCCCACGCCCAGGAATGGGGGGCCGTGACGGGCCGCGTGCTCGCCGCAGACAACGGTTTTCCGTTGCCAGGAGCATCGGTGGTCGTCCACGGTACGAATTTCGGAACAGCCAGCGATACGGACGGCCGGTACGAACTCCGGCTTCCCATGGGGCGATTCGTGTTGCGCTATTCGGCGATCGGATTCGTGACCCGGCTCGATTCCGTGGTGGTGGAGCCCGGACGGGTCCAGGTCCGCGAGGTGCGCCTCGAGCCACGCACGGTCGAACTCGGGGGGGTGACCGTCGAAGCCCGGGCACCGGTGGAAGCCGGCGTCTTTGAAATGACGCCGGAAATGATAGCAGCGGTTCCGGTGCCCGTGCGGGATGCCCTCCGGGCGCTGCGGGTGTTGCCGGGCGTGTCAGCCACCAACGAGTTGTCGAACCAGTTCTCCGTGCGTGGAGGCGGTTACAACGAAAACCTGTTCTTCATCAACGGCTTCGAGATCTTCCTGCCGTTCCGACCGCGTACGGGCGAGCAAGAGGGGCTCTCGCTCGTGAATGCCGACATGGCCGACCGGGTCACGCTCTACACCGGCGGATTCCCGGCGCGGTATGGCGGCAAGCTGTCCTCGGCCGTGGATGTGCAGTACCGCCGTCCGCAGCGCACGGACGACTCCCTCCGCGTGAGCGCCTATGCCTCGCTGCTGGACTATGGCCTGTCCGCGTCATCCGGCTTCCTGGACGGGCGGCTCGGCGTGAGCGGGAGCCTGCGATCGGCCCAGGCCCGGCATTTCTTCGCGTCACAGGAATTGAAGGGCGTGTATGATCCCCGGTACCTGGATGCCCAGCTCTATACGGGCTTCGAGTTCGCGGTGGGGCATGAAATCGAGTTGCTGGGCATGCTGGCGTCGCACGAGTTCGACCTCGATCCGAATGGCCGGAAGACCTTCTTTGGCACGCTGTCCCAGAACGAGGGTCTTTCGCCGTCCAACCTGCAATCGCTCTGGGTATCGTTCGACGCCGACAACCGTGAACGGGATGCGTATACGACGGCCTTCCTGGGTGGGCGGCTGTTCACCCGGTTGACACCGGGCTTGCGCACCGAGCACAGCCTGAGCGTTTTCGATACGGACGAAACGGAGTTCCTGGATCTGTCCGGGACGGCGTTGCTGTTCCAGGTCGATCCGGGTTCAGACAATCCCCAGGACGGGGACGGCCTCTTCCCTACCGGGGCCAGCCGACAGGAGGATGCGGCAGACAACCGGGTCGGCGTGCGTGCGGTGTCGGGGGACGGCCGATGGATCCTGACCGGTCAGCACCACGTCGGGGAAGCCGGATGGAGCATCCGCCGGCTGGCCTTCGATGATGTCCTGCAGGAAAAAAGTGTCGTCGTGGGCCGGGGACTGAACGGGGACGTGGTCCGGATTGTCGCCGACAGCCTGAACGACGCGACCTCGTTCTCCGCATGGCAGGCCAGCGCCCACGTGCAGGACGCCCTGGACATGAATCGGGCCGAGCCGGGCCGGCTCGTTGCGACGGGCGGGCTGCGGGCGGACTACTATTCCTTCACGGGCGAATGGACCCTTTCACCCCGCCTGTCCTTCACCGTACGCAAGAGTCCGGAAATCACGTGGTTCGGATCGGTCGGCGTGTATTACCAGGCGCCGACCTACCGGGAGTTGCGCGGCAAACCGGAAGTCGGAGAAACTATCCTGGGCGCGCTCAACCGGGACCTGAAATCCCAGCGCTCCGACCAGGCCGTATTGGGCGCCGAGTATTTTTTCCCGTCCCGACGCCTGTACCTGCGCGGCGAGATGTACTACAAGCGCATATCGAATCTGATTTCCTACGACGTGGAGAACGTCCGCGTGCGCTACAGCGGGGAGAACGATGCCCGGGGCCGCCACGTGGGCATGGATCTCCAGCTGCGGGGCGAGTTGGTGCCGGGTCTGGAAAGTTGGGTGAACTACAGCTTCCTGGTCGCCCGGGAGGAGTTCCGCAGCGCATTCTCGACGCCCCGCAACGACGGCATCATACCCCGCCCCACCGATCAGCGCCACACGCTCGCCCTCTTCGTGCAGGACTACATTCCGAGCGATCCCACGTGGAAGCTGCATATGCGGACCCTCTTCGGATCGGGCCTCCCGTATACCCCTCCGGTACCCGGTCCGGAAGTCGGAAACATCGTCACTCAAGCGCCCGGAGACCGGTTTTCGGCCCGTTTCCCCCGGTTCTTCCGGTTCGACATCGGGGCCACGAAGGAAATCCCGCCTTCCGTGACCGGCTCCCGCCTGGCATTCGACCTGACGGCGGAAATCCTGAACCTGTTCAACATGACCAATACCGTCGCGTACTCCTGGGTACCGGATGCGACGGGCATCTGGCAGCGGGTGCCCACGCGACTGACGCCCCGTCTCATCAACGTGCGGGCGTCCGTGCGGTGGTGAGAATGACCTGCCCGGGGTTATGCCTGGCGTGTTCGTGTGTCTGTTCAGGTAATGACACCATCTGACCGCCTCCCATCCCCCGTGCTCCATCGCGTTTTTCCGGTCCGCCACCGCGCTCTCGGATGGCTTGGCATGCTGGGCGTGGTGGTGTTGACGTGGTTTGTGGCCTCGGCCCATTGCCGGAGTCCGAAAGACACGGAGACCGCATATCTGTCTGGGGATTACGATGCGGTGATCAGCCGATTCAAGGACGACGAATCCCTTGACAATGCCTTGTTGACGGGCCTGTCCTATATCGCCCAGCAACGATACGCCGAGGCGAACCTGCTCTTTTCCCGCATGCCCGGGGAGGATGCCGCCGCTTCCGTGGTGAGATCCTGTGGACTGCTGGAAATGGAAATCCGACTGGGTCGATACGATCGCGCCGGGAATGCCCACGCAGACTGCAGCACGGCCGTGGCCTCCAATCCGGGAGAGCGATCGTGGATCCTGGCGTACGGCTTGCACACGCTCGGTTACATGGAACACATGAATGCGGCGTACGAGGCGGCCACCATCCTGTACCTCCAGGCTCTGGATGCCAATCCGGCCGTCAGTGACCTCGAACAGTATTTCGAACTGAATACCCGCAACAACCTCGGAAACGTGTACTACCGGACCGGGCAATCCGCGCGCGCCCTTTCCACCCACCGGGAGGTCCACGCGCGTCGTGTGCGGCTGCTGGGACCGGACCACCCGAAAACCGGTGGCTCCATCGGCAACCTGGGAAACGTCTATACCGCTATCGGCGAGTACGAAAAGGCGTTGTACTTCCACGAGCGGGCTGCCGACATTTCCCGTCGGAACGCGGGTCCGTACGACCCCGAATACGCCTATTCACTCAATAATATCGGATTGGCCCTGGTCCAGCTGGACCGCAACCAGGAAGCCATCGACTACCTGGAGCGTTCCCTTTCCATCAAGAAGGTGGTCCAGGGTGACAGCAGCGCGACCCTCATCAACACCCTGGCGAACTTGACGGCCGCCCACATCCGCCTGAATCAGCTTGAGGAAGCCTCGCATCATGCTGAACTCGCCACACGTCTGGCCGGTATTCACCAGTTGACCGATTCTCCGGGAATGTGGGAATTCGAAATCGACCGGTCGAAACTGCTGGCCGTCTCATCCCGCATTCCGGACGCCATCAACGGCCTGGAAAAGGCATGGTCGTCCGCCGTAGCCAACAAGCACCCGGTTTCATTCCGGATTGCCAACACGCTCGCCGAACTCCAGCTCCGTACGCACAACACGGATTCTGCGCGGCAGTACCTGGACTGGATAGATGCCTGTGTCCGGACGTGTCCGTGGTCTCCTGTATCGGACTCCACGTTGCACGAGGATCCGCCGGTCGAGGAGAGCATCCGGCAGTGGCTGCAGGCGCATTTGCTGGAGTTGTCCGTTCCCACGGCGGCAACCGCGGCCCGGGCGGAACGGGCGGCACGAACGGCCGAGCGGCTCCAGTCCCCCCTTTGGTCCCTGAAATTCGACCGCCTGTGGTACACACAGGCCCATGGGCTGTACACCGGACTCACCGACCTTGCCGTTCGCGCATCCGCCGTGGAGGACGCCTGGCGGCACGTGGAATCCCGCAAATCCTTGTTCGTCCGTCGCGTCCAGCGTGAGCGGGCCCGAACGCTCGGGGACACGATGTCCGAGCTCATGCAGGTCGAGTCGGAACTCGCCATCGCAGAGGCCGGTCCTTCGGAATCCAACATGGTATCGGACCTGATTGCCGAGCGCGTGCAGCTCCAGCTGGCGTTCGAACGGGCAGCCGGAACGGAAGATGGTCCATCCGATATCCACATACCGGTCGGTGTACCGGCCATACAGGAACGGCTGGCGGCCCTGGACGCCACGTTCCATCACTATTTCTGGTCGAGCCCTGCACCCGACAGCCTGCGTCGACTGCATGCCATCGTGGTCTCTCCCGATTCGGTCAATTTGGTGGCCCTGGGCACGGCCCGGCAGATCGAGCCGGCCATTGCGGCATTCATGGAAGCCATAGGAGCCGGGAACCGGTCCGTGGTCGAGCAGACCTCAAGGCGGTTGTCCGGGCTCATGTTGGAGCCCCTGCTGCCCCTGACCACGACCCCTGTGCTGGTGGTATCGCCGGATGACGGACTCTACAACCTGCCCTTCGAGTTGCTGTCCTATGATTCCGGCAAACCGTTCAGTCACCTGGTGGAACGCCACGCCATTGTTTACGCCCATTCGGCGGGCAGGCTGACCGGATTGTCAGACTGGACCGTGATGGCCCCCGGCGCAAGCATGCAGATTTTTGACGTCCCGTTCACGGGCGCGTCCGGGTCCCATCCCTCACGCCCGGCATCCTTGCCCGGTGCGGCGCGGGAAGCCGACGCACTCCAACGGCTGATGTCGATACGACCGGACATCCAGGTCCGCCGCGCGTCGAACGTGGAAAAGGGGACGTTCCTCCGACAGGCGACCCGCGCCACGGATATCGTCCACCTGGCCACCCACAGCCGGTTCGACCCCCTCACACCCCACGGGTCGGGCATCCTGTTCAAACCGGGGGAAGCATCTCCTGCGTCCGGTGTGCTGACGCCGGCTGAAATGGCGACCCGGTCCCTGCCTGTCCGGCTCCTGGTCCTGAGCTCGTGCGAATCGGCGCGAAGGACCGGTGGCCTGTCGGCCGCCTTCGATTTCAGCATTGCGTTGAGCATGTCGGGCGTGGAACAGGCCCTGGTGTCAAACTGGGCAGTCGACGACGCCGCCACGACTGAATTCATGGTCCGATTCTATGCGCGCATGCTGGACGGCGAATCGCCACCCATTGCGCTTCAGCGGACCAAGCTGTCGTTTGCTCAGGAGCCTGCCTTGCTTTCCGACCCGTCCATCTGGGCGGCGTTCGTGTTGACCATCGTGTAGACGAGCGCGACAAACGGTCCGAGTGCGAGCACGGCGAAGGCCCACCGGTAACCGACCCCGTCGATCATGACCGGCACGATCTGGAGCGACACGACCGTTATCAGGAACCCGATGCTGGTCTGTACCTGGAGGGCCGTACCCAACCATTCCGGATCGGTGTGTTCCGAAACCATTGCACTGAACTGCGCACTGTCCGCGACGACGAAGAATCCCCAGACCAGGCACAGCACGGTGAGGATCAGTGGATTCCCATAGGCGAATCCGACAACCAGGCAACAGGCTCCCGAAACGGCCAGGGACGTATTCGTCACGGGAAGTCGACCGCGAGTGTCCGCAATGCGTCCGGCCAGAATACAGGCCGCACCACCCGCTGCGAACATTCCGAACGCCGACATCCGGGCACCCCATAACGGCCAGCCATGGGACTCCCAGGACGACAGCAATACAATGGGTGCCCATGCCCAGACGGCATACAGCTCCCACATGTGACCGAAATAGCCCACATTGGCCACACGGGCACCCGGACGTTGGAATCCCTGGAGGGCGTGTTTCCAGTGGAAGGCCGTGCTGCGGACGGTGAACGGCCCGGTCTTCACCCAACCCACAGCCAGGATGGCAGCCAGGATGGCCAGCACGGCCGTCCAGGCCAGCAGCCCGCGCCACGGAATGGTCGCCGAGAAGGCACCGATCAGATGGGGCACCCCAGAGCCGACGGCCAGTGCTCCGACCAACAGGCCGATGTTGAACCCGCGGCGTTCCCTGCTCCAACTCGCCATGATTTTCATGGCGGGAGGATACACGCCGGCCAGTGCAACCCCCGTCAGGAAGCGAAGGATGACTACGGACGCAACCGACTCCGACAATGCGGCAATGGCCGCCGTCGCAAGGGCGGCCAGGAACGCACTTGCACCCACGACCCGGGGCGCAGGAAACCGATCCGCCAGGTTGCCCACCGCACTCAACATGGCACCCACCACGAATCCGAGCTGGACGGACATGGTCAGCCATCCCAGGGTCGCGGCCTGCAGCCCCCATTCAAGGGCCAGCTGCGGCACGATGGCTGAAGCGCTGAACCAGACGGCCATGGCCAGCAGGACCACGAAAGCCAGCAGGCCGATCTGGGAACGGGCACCCGTCAATCTTCGTCCAGGATGTTTTCAATCCGTACGGACAGGTCCTCCAGGTGTGCCCTTGTGACGGCGTCGGTCGTCCGGGAAGCCGCACGGTCGACCATGGACTCCAGGGTCGAGAGTTCCGCCCGGACCAGGGCCGCAACATCCGATCCGGTGTCCCCTTCACCTTCCAACAGCGTAGCGAGGCGGGCGACATATCCGCGTTGGAGGTTCCGTCGATAGGCATCGACGGGCGAAGCTGCCCTCAGCTCCGAAAACACGGCACCACGCGCATCCTCAAACAACATGGGGACTGAATAGGCACCCTCCACCCCGTAGACCACCTCGGTCTCGATCATCCGCGCCATTCGAGACGCGTTGAAGAGCTGTGCCAGCCCGCCGACCTGGTAGCCCCGTACGCGGTCAATCGTACCGGTGGACTCCAGCAACTGGACGATTTCGGGACGCACCAACCAATGGGGCGTCGTGAAGACATGATCATTCATCCAGGCCACAGCCCGCTTTTGCCGATCGGCAGGTACCGGTTCGTAGACCACTCCGTCCTGATCCGAGGTCTTCAGCGTTTCGTAGATCCCTCCGACGTTCCGTACGACGTGGCCGATGTACCGGTTGTACTGACTGCCGACATTCTGGTACAGCTCGGCCAGTTCGTCGAAATCCTCGCCCGTTTCGGCGCTCCACTCCGGAATCCGGTCCAGGATGCGCTGAAGATTCAGGATCCCGAGCCGACTGGCCTCCATTTCGTCGTTCGAAATGTTCTCCGTCTGGCTACGGGGATCGCTGGCCACACTGCGCCCGAACCAATAGCGGTAATCGCCGGCCCGCTCCTTGACCCATGTATTCAAGGTCACGGCCTCCTGGTCTGCCGTTGCTTGGTCATCGAACCAGGAATACGTCCATTTGGTGGCCCATTTATCGTAATCACCGACCATGGGTCCGAACTGGGTCACACCGTCTTCGGGCTGTGCCACATAGTTGAATCGGGCATAATCCATGATGGACGGTGCCGTGCCGTGCGTCGCCGTGAAAACAGGGTCCCGCAGTTGTTCGACCGAAAAGGCATAGGAAGACCCCATGTTGTGCTGGAAGCCGAGCGTATGACCGACCTCGTGGGCAGACACGAACCGGACCAGTTCGGCCATGACCTCATCCTCGAACGTGGCCCCCTGAGCAGCCGGGTTCACGGCGGCGGTCTGGATGAGATACCAGTTCCGGAGCAGGTTCATCACGTTGTGATACCAGTTGATGTCACTCTCCAGGATCTGGCCACTCCGGGGGTCGTGGACATGCGGGCCCGAAGCGTTCTGTATGGACGATGCAAAATACCGGATGACCGAGTAACGGGCGTCTTCAGGGGAAAAATCGGGGTCTTCCTCCGTCGTGGGAGCCATCTTGGCAATGATGGCATTGCTGAAACCGGCCACTTCGAATGCCGGCTGCCAGTCTTCCACACCCTGCATGAGGGGCTTACGCCATTTTTCCGGCGTGTTGGCATCGATGTAGTAGACAATGGGCTCGACCGGATCCACCAGTTCCCCGCGCGCATACGCCTCGGGGTCACTGGGCTCAAGCTTCCAGCGGGTCACGAAACAGCGGTCCTCGACTTTCTGCTGATCGCTGGAATACTCGGAGAAACGGACGGAGAACAATCCGACGCGATCGTCGCAGTACCGGGGCTTCATGGGCTCGGCCGGCAACAGCAGCATGGACTGCGCCATTTCAACGGAAATGGTGTTCGTAGAGCTGTTGGAGGGCGGATTGGCGGCCTCGTACGTGAGCAGGTGACGGACTTCCACGTTTTCGGGGAAACTCTTGACCGACGAGATATGGGAACGGGACCGGTCCAGTCGCCGGACCTGATACGAAGACCTGCGGGAGGACTGCAGCCCGAGCGACGGTACGTCGTCCAGGAAGAGATCCGTTGCGTCGATGACCACGCCAGACGTGTCCGCGTTGAACGCCTCAATGTCGAATGCCTTGATGATGGGCTCCAGGTTCGAATTGCGGACGGCCTGGTAAATGGGATCGTCCTCGTCCGCCTGGTTCTCATATCCGACCACCCTCAGCAGGACCCGGTCTTCGTTGCGCTCCCAACGGACCACCTGTGTATTGGCCTTCTGCCCACCGTAGCCGATGTTGTTCGCCGTCCGTGCAATCCGCGTAACCAGCAGGAATTCCCGGTCCATCCACTCGTCCGGAATCTCGAACCAGACCGAACCGTCGTTCCGGTAAACGGTGAAGATACCCTCGTCTTTTTCGAAATCGGTCTTGATGACGGATCGGAAGGCCTTCGGGCCGTCGGTGCTCTTGGTGGCAAAGGGACTTTCGGTGGATGCGGTGGTGCTGGCCTGCCTGGATCCGGTACAGCCGGAGCCCAGGAGCAGGATCATGGACAGGAAGAAAAGCCCGAGTCGGGTGGATGCAGTTCGAGGCATCGTTGTGGGGGTTGTGCTGCTGCAAAAAATGGACCCACAAGGTACGGTCCAGCGACGTTCATCGCACCAACGCAGACACGACGGCGACCAGTCGATCGGTCTGTGAACGGATGTCGTCCAGGTACACGAAGGAGGAATACATATTGACGGGCTGGGCTGAGGTCATCTCCAGCGCCTGCCGGTGCGCCGGATCCCGCACCTCATAACGGTACTCGTGCAGACCTTGCTTGACGAGCACGGACTGCTCGTACCACGCGTCCTCGGCATTCCACGTCATGAGGCGGTCCGCATGCCACCCGTTGAACGTACCGGCAATGGAAACGCCTCCCGGGATGGGTTGACCCGTCAATGTCCTGAATCGGAACGTGGTTTCCACGTATTCGGCGCGCAGAGCGGCATCCATTGCGCCTGGAACGGCTCCTTCCACTACCGGCTGTCCGTTCAGGAAAGGGGCCAGCGAGGACCCCGGGAATTGCGCCTGGTCCGGGGTCAGCCAGACCCGCCAGGGCGTGCGGGATTGATTGGTGCGTTCAATGGACCCGCCGGTTCGGACATCTCCCAGATCCAGGAACCACCGGGCTCCACCCGGGACGAAGGCATCCTGGGGTTCGAGATAGAACGACAGGTCCGGATTGGCCGCCAGGGAGGGTCCATCGGCGCATCGTGCGCCCGCGAAATCGGCGTTCCTTGTGAAACACACGTCGTAGTTGAAGGCGTCGACCCCGGGATCGGTGGGTCGGAACTGGACAAGCGGTTGGATACCCCGGAAACGCGATCCGATATTGAGCACATCATCCAGTCGCATATCCACCGGAAACGCCTGTTCCGACACGAAGAAAACCCGTTCAAACAAGACCTGGTCTTCCCTCCCCTGCTCGGTCACGCGGAGCACATAATTGCCGCTCACCGTGAAGTCCACGGCGTCGTTCGGAAACCGGTACTCGTAATGGGTAAACGGCGTCAGCGTGCCAGCGGACGGACGGTAATCCAGGATGGTGTCATGCATGAAGCGATCCATGTATTGGGCCGGTGACAGATCCTCCCGCCACTCCCGGTCCATGTGCCGGAAATAGACTGAAACCGGCCGGGCACCTCCCCCTTCTCCGGATTCCACCAGCGAATCATCCAGGATGTCAAACGCGACGCGGACGCTCTCCCGTTCGCCCAGAACAATCACCGGGAGAGTGTTCTGTCCCCCCGATCCATGGATCTGGATCGTGCGCACGGCCGGGTGATCCGGAGAGAGGCCCGGGCCCGGAGGCTGGGCCACACCCGGTTTTTCGGCGCGTCGATCATCGGAGACCTCTTCCGTCGACGCGCATCCGGTCGCGGCCAGCAAGAGAAGGATCAGCCATCCGGTAAAAAGTCGATCGCGCATGGGATACTGATTGTCGGAAAAGACGCTTGTTATCGGGGGGTGGAATGGGCCGACACGTGCTGGCGGTGCCAGGTAATCCGGTCCAGCCATTCCTGGCCCAGCGCGGCCATCCCGAAGTCGCCCACCGATCGGGATTGTCGGACCAACCCCTCTCCTACGTGTACTGCCGTATCCAGGTCCCCGTCCATCGTTCCATCCACAACCTCCCGGTACAGCTGGAGCCGCATCCACTCATCGCGAAGGCTTCCGTCCAGCCCGCCGGGTGTGATCGCATCCAATCCCTCCAATGCGCGATACCGGAGCGTCCGGTCGCTGAGGAGTGAACGTCGAAGCGCCTGGAGCAGCAGGGAGCGAGCCTTGGCGGAACCGACGGAATCCGAGGCCTGGGCGACGTTGGCGGCGGCGAGGCCCGCGAAAAGATGCCATGTTGCGTGTCGATCGGATGGGGGCACGCCATTCAGTACGGCCGAAACCGACTGCGCATGCACGGGTCGACCCGAAAGGGGCGGCATCGTTCCGGGCAGCACCAGGGAGGCCCAACCCAGGCGCGCCTGGTGGAATTCCGGCCAGCGCTGCCAGACGAGCCGCAGCCCCGACGTATCCGCATTCGCCATGGCTTCCCGGTACGCCCGGACCGGCCGGGGTACCCAATGGGGACACGATTGCTCGAACAGGGACAGGACGCCGAACCGGCGTTGACCCGTGTCGCGGGCATCGGCAGGCAGCGATGCGAGGAATCCGGGCATGTCCCGCACCCACGACGCCATGAGATGCTCGGCGGACTGCCCGTAGACCGCCATGAAGTCGCCCGACCGGTACACCCGGCGGAAGGCGTCCATTCCCCGCGTTTCAACAAGGTGATGCACAAACGCACCCGTCCACGTGTACGAAACCCCCGCACGACCGCTCCAGAAACCGAGCGGAGTCAAGGAACGAGCGACCTCCTGCGCGACCGCTGCACGGCGGGATGCGTCCGGATGGGCAGCCAGGACCATCGCTTCCGGGGACGGTCCGCCGCCCGGAGGCTCCACGGCCACGGCGAAGCCTTCAACCAGACCGACGAGCGGCGAGGCCCTGAGGACGGGTGTCCCGAATTCCCTCGAAAAAACGTGGGCCAGTTCATGCGGAAAGACCGACGCCAACGATGCCATCGAAACGTGCACCTGTGGGGTCCTGAGCCAGACCGGGGCCACGCTTGTTGTACGTGCCCCCGTAAGGCCGGCTCGCGTCGCATTGTCGGGATACACGTAGGATGCGACACGCCCTGCCGGTCGCACACCGGTCATGCGGTGCAGTCGGTCGAAGTGCCATTCATGGTCATCCAGGATCCGGCCAAGCGCGGCGTGTGGGACAGCCGTGGTATCGTAGAAGACATCGAAATGTGCTGTTTGTGCGTGACCCGTGAAGCGGGACTGCAGCCACGCCTCCGGGGTGTTGATTCCAACCCGACCGGGTTGTGCGTAGAGCAATCCCAACAGCAGTCCCGGAATCAGCATGAGTCCGAAGCGCCCCCTGGCCCAGGCCACGAAAACCGCGGCCCACAGGAGCGACATTCCCCGGAACACGAACAATCCCGCCCGGACAACCAGATCCTCATCGTAAATCGGTCCGAGTACAGCCCCGAACACGTGATTGTAGCTGTAGAACTGGGGATGCAACCCCACGTCGTACAGCGGTCCCGCAACCAATACGACCCCACCCACCATGAACATCCAGAACACGGGACGCCCTGATCGACTCCGCGCCCAGTGCCCCACGGCCCAACCGAGGATGACGGACGGCCAGACCAGCACGAAGAACAGTCCACTCCCCCGCAGGATGTCACAATTCGGTGCCCACAGGAGAGACACCAACAGCATACCCACCAGTACCAACGGCCACAGCATGCGGGGAACCAATCTCCCTCCCCGAGCGCCGGCCCATCCCGAAAGGAAGAACGCCACCGTGGCCCCAACGGCGCCGCTCTCCACGTGCAGGCGGTCAAAAACAGGGATTTGCCAGAGGACCAATCCGAGGATCACATAGACCCACAGCTCCGTGCGTCGGAATGGAGCGTCCCTGTTCAGGGACGTCAAATGAACTTGTATGCGATTCCGACGGCGAATACTTCCTTGACCTGGAGTTTGCTGCTGACATCCTCATCGAACAGCATGGACCACTCGAAGTTGACCTGCAGCCAGGAATTCACCTTCATGGTGACCACGTTTTCCCAAAGATAGTCCGGCAGGTCAGGCTTGTTGAACGCAGCGAACAGCCCAAGCGTGGATTTGTAGTGGACATTCCTGAAGATCTCCTTGTCGAAATCCGTGAAGGCTTCCACACCGAACTCGAAACGCGCGCTGCTTCCTGGATCTACGCTGTACAGTGGCCGCAAGCTTTCGATCATGACAACCGTCTGCTTGGCACCGAGGCCCAGCCGCTGACTGAACCAGGGTTTGGGTTTGTAGGCCAAGCCAAGGGACTGGGTGAACGTACCCGGGGACAGGAAGTCGGACACCTTGACCGGCGGGGTCCGTCCATCACCGAACGGGTTCTTCTCGAAATTGAATCCTGGCGCGAACTGCGTACGTGCACCCGCCGCAACGGTCGGTTGGAACAACAACAGCTTTCCATTCCCGGCATAATTGAGCGCCATGGTCAGTCGGATGAGATCCTCTGCCTTTCGGAATGCCAGGGTGTCCTGCTTGACGACCCCGAAAGACAGCCGGAGGGTGGACTTCTTGGTCCAGTTCCCCGATGCCTGCTCGGCCGAACCGTCCAGGCCGGAACTGATGGCGAGCGTATTTACGCCGCCTTCCGCCCAATTCTGGAATCCCGCCTGCGATCCGTTCAGCTTGCCCAACAGGCTCTTTGTCCAGCTACCCGACGACGAGTCGGGCGGCGGGGCATCCTGTGCCGATGCCGGCACCGCGGACATCAGCAGGAAAAGAAGGGACAGGATGACTGTCCGTGGGGAGGCGACTACTCGCATCATGACAAAAACAGGTTGGGTATTTCCGGACGTCGTCATGGTCCGGGTCCGAAAACCGGAAGGGCAAAAAAAAAGTGGAGGCCGCACCGGGCGGTACAGCCTCCACTTTTCAAAACGGACGGCAATCAGTCGTTTTTCTTGTCCTGGACTTCAACACGGATGTCCTGGGCCATCTTCTTGATGTCCTGCATGGCCTTGCGGACACGGGTGCCAGCTGCCTTGTTGCCCTTGTCGTAGAACTTGCTGAAGTCGTCTTCCAGTCCGTCAACAAAGCTCTTGAGATCGGCAAATCTGCTCATTTTAATTCCTCCTAGGGTGATACGTTGGCTCAGCGAGGCAGATGAAGTGACCTCGTGAATGATGGCGTCAAAGTACATGCCCCGGAAAGGCGTGTCAAGCAGAAAGCGTCATTTCTGGCTTAATCAAGCCGATTATTTGAACTTAGGCCCATGCCCGATACCGGAACCGGGGCCCAGGCAGCCCACCGCGATACGTGATGCACATACATGTCGGACACGGACTCGTGCACCCCCTCCGCGGGCATGCATCCAGCCGCCTCCAGGGCATGAGCCGCCACCGATTCCCCGCGTTCTCCGGCGTGCTGCAATTCCGGCGCAAGCCGTTGTACCATATGGACTAACCGGATTCCACCGGGGACCACATCCTTTACGACACGGGCCACTTCAAGGGGCGGAATCCGGACCCATCCCCGCTCCGGGTGACAGGCCACGGAAGCGACCAGAACCACCACATTCCGGGCAGCGGAATCCATCAGAATGGACCAATCCCCCACCCGGATTTCCATCCCGCCCAACTGGATGAATTTCCGGTCGCAGCCGGTGAATCCGACCGTTGCAACGCCAAGATCCGTCAGCCGGAATACGGCTTCCTTGACCTCCTCCCGGACCCGTTCCTCCCGAACCACTTCGTCCATGCCTCCCGGCTCCACAATCAGGAAGGTCGGCGGTCGGACGGTTTGCGTGGACAGTGCATTGCCCAGCAGATTCCAGAACATGAGATCGGATTGGGCAGCTCGGTCAATACAGACCAGGTCCGTTTCGGTCGAATTCATGGACACGTCGGCGACTTGCAGTTGCTTGGAGAGTGGGCGATGGTTTATTTGCCGGAGCGCCAATTGATCCGGTGCGTTCCACCCCCTGTTGCCGATTCCGAACCGCCATCCCGTGTCCATGACCCCGTTCTGCCACCTCCATTGCCATACCCAATATTCGCTTCTGGACGGGGCAGCCCACATTTCGAAGCTGGTGGATCGGGCGGTGGAACTGGAAATGCCGGCCGTGGCCATAACCGACCACGGGAATTTGTTCGGTGTGCCCGAATTCTATACGACGGCCAAGAAGGCGGGCATCCAGCCCATCATCGGCTGCGAGTTCTACGTCACGGCGTCCGGCATGGACGACCGCAACGACCGCGTACGCTACCACCAGGTGCTGCTTGCCAAGAACGAAACCGGCTATCGGAATCTCATCAAGCTGTCCTCCCTGTCCTTCACCGAAGGCTATTACTACAAGCCTCGGATAGACCTGGAGACCCTGAAGAAGCATTCGGAAGGGCTCATTGCCACCACGTGCTGCCTGCAGGGACAGGTCCTGCAGACCATCCTGCACAAGGGTGAGGCGGAGGCCCGTAAGGTTTTTGAAATGTGGCTGGACGTCTTCGGCGACGACTATTACATCGAAATCCAGGACCACAACATCCCGGACCAGCATACCTGCAACCGCGTGCTGCTCCAGTGGGCCAAGGAGTACAACGTTGAGGTCGTGACCACGAACGACGTGCATTACGTCCATCAGGAAGACAGCGAAGCCCAGGACGTGCTGCTCTGCCTGCAGACCGGGAAGGATCTCTACGATCCGAACCGCATGCGCTTCGAGAACGACCAGTTCTACCTGAAGACGGCCGGGGAAATGGAACTGGCGCTTCGCGATGTCGATGATGCCACCGTGCGCCGTGCCCTGGAGAATACGAGCGTCATCGCCGACAAGTGTTCGCTGGAACTGCAGATGGGACAGTTGCTCATGCCGCATTTCCCGCTTCCCGCTGCGTTCGGGAATGACATGGATGCCTATCTGAAGCATCTGGTGTATGAGCGCGCGACGCATCGGTACCCGGAAATGCCGTCCCAGGTCACCGAGCGGATTGACTACGAGTTGCGCATCATCAAGGAGATGGGATACGCCGGGTACTTCCTGATCGTGCAGGACTTCACCACGGCGGCGCGCGAGTTGAACGTGAGTGTGGGCCCGGGACGCGGCTCGGCCGCCGGCTCCATCGTGGCCTATTGCCTGGGCATCACGAACGTTGACCCACTGGAATACGATCTGCTGTTCGAACGTTTCCTGAATCCGGAACGCGTCTCCATGCCCGATATCGACATCGACTTCGATGATCGCGGTCGATCCAAGGTCATTGACTACGTGGTCAAGAAATATGGCCGTGAGAGCGTGTGTCAGATCGTGACGTTCGGGACGATGGGTGCCCGGTCGGTCATCCGCGACGTGGCGCGCGTCATGCAGATTCCCCTGCCGGAGGCGGACCGGATTGCGAAACTCATTCCGGAAGGGCCGAAGTCATCCCTGGCCACGGCCTTCGAGGAGGTCAAGGAATTCCGTGACCTCCGGGATAACGGCGATGAGCACATCCGCAAGCTCATGCATTACGCAACCGTCCTGGAAGGATCGGCCCGGCACACGGGCGTGCACGCGGCGGGTGTCATCATTGCACCCGGTCGGGTCAGTGATTACGTCCCCATTTCGGTGGCCAAGGGCAAATCGGGCAATGACGATGTCATCACGACCCAATACGACGGCAAGTGGGTGGAGTCGTTCGGCTTGCTGAAGATGGACTTCCTGGGGCTCAAGACGCTCACGGTCCTGAACGATGCGCTGGACCTGATTGCCCAGAACCACGGCGTGACGGTGGACCTCGATGCGATTCCATTGGATGATCCGCTCACCTATGAGCTGTTCCAACGCGGCGACACGGTGGCCATTTTCCAGTTCGAGTCGTCGGGCATGCGTGAATGGATGCGTCAGCTGGGGCCCACCGAGATCAACGATCTCATTGCCATGAATGCGCTCTACCGTCCAGGCCCGATGGACAACATCAAGCACTACGTGGCGCGCAAGAAAGGCCTGGAAGAGGTCTCGTACTACCATGAGATGTTGCAGCCCATCCTGGAGCCCACCTACGGGATTCCGGTCTACCAGGAGCAGGTCATGAAGATGGCGCAGGTCATGGGGGGGTACTCGCTGGGCAACGCCGACATCCTTCGACGCGCCATGGGCAAGAAGAAGGAGGAGGAAATGGTCAAGCAGCGGGCCATTTTCGTGGCCGGAGCAGCCGAACGCGAGGTCGACGAGAAGACGGCCAATGAGGTGTTCGACCTCATGGCCAAATTCGCCGGGTACGGATTCAACAAGAGCCACGCCGCGGCCTATTCCATCGTGGCGTACCAGACCGCATGGCTCAAGGCCCATTACCCGGCGGAGTTCATGGCCGCCGCGCTGACCAACGAAATGGGCGACACCAAACGACTGGCCGTTGTGCTCGAGGAGGCGCGCCATCTCGGACTGGAACTGCGTCCGCCATCCATCAACGACAGCCACGCCCGGTTCACGGTCGAGGACGGCCGAATCCGGTTCGGGCTGGGAGCCATCAAAGGCGTCGGCATGGGGGCTATCGATGCCTTGGTCGAGGAGCGCGAGAAAAATGGTCCCTATACGTCCCTGTTTGATTTCACGGGCCGGGTGGACCTGCGCGCCATCAACAAGAAGGCTGTCGAAAGCCTGGCCCGGGCCGGGGCCATGGACATGCTGGATGGACATCGTGCCCAGTTGGCGGAGGCCGCCGACATAGCCGTCCAGTACGGACAGCAGCGACAGGCCGATGCCGCGGCCGGCATGATGTCGCTTTTCGGCGAGCCCGGCGGCGACGGCGCCGCGCCCATGGAGCCTGCACTGCCCCAGATTGCCCCCTGGCCGAAGGCCCGGCTCCTGAAGGAAGAGCGGGAGACCGTGGGATTCTATGTCTCGGGACACCCTTTGGAGGCCTACGGACCCGAATCGCGAGCGTTCGGGAACACCCAGATTTCGGATATTCCCGGCCTCTTCGAGGCGGAGCCGGAAGGGGACGACAGCTATGCGTACCGCCAGAACCGTCCTCAGTACACGTTCTGCGGCATCATCACGGAGGTCCAGCATCGCGTGACGAAGAACGGAAAGCCCTTCGCTTTCTGTCAGTTCGAGGACTTCACGGGCCAGGCCGAGGTCGTGTGTTTCTCGAACACGTACGACCGGATCCAGCAATACCTGCAGGTGGATTCCATCGTCCTCGTGAAAGGGGCCGTGGAAGTGCGCGGGGGGACCTCGAAGATCATGGCCAACGACATCGTCCCCATGTGGAAGGTCCGCGAACAGATGGTCAAATCGTTGATTGTCCGGGTTTCGGCGGATGACCTGACGCTGGCCCAGGTAGACGAATTGGAATCCCTGTTCGCGGACGCCAGGGGGCACTGCAAACTGTATTTCGACCTGGTTTCAGCGTCGGATCCGCGGCCCAGGCGGATCCTGTGTCGATCCGTCGTGGTGGACCCGAACCAGGATGTGATGAACGGTCTGGGCCGCATGTTCGGCCGCCGGGCGTTGGCCGTGGAAGGGGAATGACGGAAGCCGCAACCCACGTAGCCGAGGGGCGTAGAGCCCGGATCATGCCTGTTTCCGAACCCCGAAGTGCTGCCACGGTGAATTCAGCCCCGCGTCTTTCTGCCCTGCGTCTTACTCCATTTCTCCCCGTGCTGGCCCTGCTCGTGGCGTTGACGGGCTGCGACCGGGTACTGGAACCCATCCGAGACCAATACCGCCCGGTATCCCTGCATGATGGATACCGCCATGCCCTGGATACAGCCGGGCTGCTGGACAATCGACTGGGAGCCATATGGATGCATGAGGCCGAATCGGCGCTGGCCACGCCCCTCCCGGTATCGCTGCCGCATCAGGAAGTGGTTTTCTCCGATCCGACGCGACCCGAGGCCCACGCCTTCCGGATTGAACTGACCCAGGGTCAGCGCCTTGAAGTCTCCGTGGATGCGGATTTCCAGGTGTTCGTCGACGTGTTCGAGGATCGATCGGGCGACGGGCTCGGCCTGCGAAGGGTAGACAGTGCCGATTCCACGCAGTCCATGGTCCACGACGCCATGCGTACGGCTTCCTATGTGCTCCGTGTCCAACCTGAACTGTTGGTGGAGGGAGCCTGGACGCTCACGGTCGTCCAGACGGCCAGCATCATATTTCCGGTGGCCGGTCGCAGTTACTACGACGTGGGCAGCCGATTCGGAGATCCCCGGGACGGAGGACGTCGGGAGCATCACGGCTTGGACATCTTCGCACCCCGGCACACCCCCGTCGTAGCCGTTGTGGACGGCATTATCCGGAGCACGCGGATTGGCGGCCTCGGCGGAAAGACGGTCTGGCTGCGTGACACGACCACGGGGGCGAACGTGTACTATGCCCATCTGGAAGACCAACTGGTGGAGGAAGGCATGCGGGTGGCCACAGGCGACACCATCGGGACGGTCGGAAACAGCGGCAATGCCATTACCACTCCTCCCCATCTTCATTTTGGCATTTACCGGAACGGCCCGAATGACCCCTGGCCGTACGTATTCCGGCCGAACCGCCGCGTGGAACCGCCACGGGCGGACATGGCGGTTCTCGGCGCGTGGCTGCGCGACGCCCGGATGGCGGACGCTGCCGTGCGTGTGGTGGGGGCGGCGCGGGACGCGTATCGCGTCCGTCGTGCCGACGGCACGACGGCGTACGTGAGCGCCCGCAGCCTCGAGCCGCTCGACCAACCGCTTGACTCCATCACGCTGACCGCCGCCGCGACGGTGCGCTCACGTCCGCACCGCGCCGCCCCCACCATCGCCCTGCTGGAAGCCGGAACGACCGGGCATATTGTGGCCCGGGACGGGCGGGAAGCGACCGTGCCCGAAGAATCGTTTTCGGCGGTGGCCCTGCCGGACGGACGTCTGGGCTGGATATCGACGCTGCAATGAATGCCCTGACCCGACTCCCCCGCCAGGCCCTGGTCCTGCTCGTGAAAGGATACCAGTCAATCCTGTCACCCCACTTCCCGGGGTCGTGCAATTTCACACCCACGTGCTCCGCGTACGCCGTGGAAGCCCTGAATCGCTACGGAGCCATCAAGGGCACCATACTGGCCATCCATCGTATTTCACGGTGCCACCCCTGGGGCGGACATGGGTACGATCCCCCGGTCTGGTACGGCGAGTCCACCGACATGGAAACGGAATCGGAAATCGAGGCTTCCACCCCATGAGCCACACCGAACACGAAACGGCCGGACGCAGCCTGACGGCCCACTGCCTGGTCATCACGTGCAGCGACACCCGTACGGCGGAGACCGATACCAGCGGCGCGTTCATCCGATCGGCCCTGGAGCAGGCCGGCCACTTCGTCGTCGGCCCCGTCATCGTTCCCGACGAACCGGAGCATATCCGCGCGGCCATTACCGGACACGCGGTCGACTTCATCCTCATAACAGGCGGAACGGGACTTGCCCCGCGGGACACCACGTGGGACACCCTGCACGGACTCTACGAATCGACCATCCCCGGGTTCGGAGAGCTGTTCCGCATGCTCTCCTACGACGAAATCGGACCGGCCGCCATGCTTTCCCGCGCATCGGCCGGGCGCCTGGGCCGGACCGTCATCTTCTCCATGCCCGGCTCCCGCGCTGCGGTCCGCCTCGCCATGGAGCGCATCATCATCCCCCAGATGGGGCATATCTCGGGTCTACTCGAACCGTAAGGCGTCTATCGGATTCATGCCGGCCGCCTTGCGGGCGGGGTAGAAACCAAAGAAAATGCCGACCGCGGCGGAAAACACCAGCGCGACCATGACGGTCTCCGGAGCCACCACTGTGGCCCAGCCCGTCACATTCGCCACCAGGGCCGAGCCCCCGTATCCAAGCGCTACGCCCAGCGCACCGCCGAGCAGCGACATCACGATGGCTTCTATCAGGAACTGGGTCAACACGTCCGAGCCGCGTGCCCCTATGGCCATCCGTATACCGATTTCCCGTGTTCGCTCCGTGACCGACACCAGCATGATGTTCATGATCCCGATCCCGCCTACAAGCAACGAAATCGAAGCAATGGCGGCCAACAGGAGCGTCATGACTTCGGTGGTACCGGACGCCGCGTCCGCCAGTTCGGTCTGGTTCTTGATCTCGAAATCGTTGGCGTCGTACGATGCCAGGTTATGCGATTCCCGGAGGATGGCGGTCAATTCCTCCTGGGCGGGCCCGATGTCGGCTGGCGACGGGGTCGAGACCAGGATCTGCGAAACGAACCGGAACCGGCTCAATCGCTGACTGACCGTGGTATGCGGCGCCAGCAGCGTGTCATCCTGATCGTTTCCTTCCGGTGTCTGTCCTTTCGGCGTGAGCACGCCGATGATCTGCACCGGCACATTCCGGATCCGTATGGATTGACCGACGGGATCCTGTCCGGCGAACAGGTTGTCGGCAATCGTCTTCCCGATTACGATCACTTTCTTACCGGTCCGCACGTCCTGAGGCGTGAACCAGGAACCCGCTGCCAGGTCCCAGTCACGGATGGACAGGTAATCCACATCCACTCCGTTGAGCCGCGTCCGCCAGTTTCCGCTGCCGCCGATGATCTGCGTGAACGTCGTCACGACCGGCGAGACGGCACTGATGTACAGCGCCTCGTTCTGGATTTTCTCGGCATCCTCGAGGCTCAATCGGTTGAAACTGCCCATGCCACCGCTGACGCCGCCCTGGGAAGACGATCCGGGCGTGATCACCAGCATGTTGGTGCCCAGATTCTTGATCTGCGCTTCAATCTGGCTCTTGGCACCGTCTCCGACCGCCACCATGACGATGACCGCTCCGACGCCGATGATGATGCCCAACATGGTCAAGAGCGTGCGCATCTTGTTCTTGATGATGCTCTTGCCGGCCACTTTCACCAACCGAAATGCCCTCATGCCGCAACCTCTTCGTCTTCGAGCGCCCGCTCGGCCCGGATTTTTGCCAACGCATCGGCTGCCGATGCGCGTTGTTGTTGTTCGTCGCGGATAATGCGACCATCCCGGAGTTCAATGACGCGCGTGGCATATTCCGCCACGTCGTGCTCGTGAGTCACCAACAGGATGGTGATGCCCGAATCATTCAGTTCCTGGAAGAGGGTCATGACCTCGGCCGTCGTGACGGAATCAAGATTACCCGTAGGCTCGTCCGCCAAAAGCATGGCCGGATTGGTCACCAGTGCCCGAGCAATGGCCACACGTTGCTGCTGTCCACCCGAAAGTTCATTCGGAAGGTGATCGGTTCGATCGCCCAGTCCCACCCGCTCCAGCGCTTCGATGGCGGCTTTACGGGGGTTCTTAACGCGATTCGAGCGATCATACAACAGTGGCAACTCCACATTTTCCACCGCCGTGGTACGCGCCAACAGATTGAAGCCCTGGAATACGAATCCGATCTTCAGATTCCGGACATCTGCCAACTTGTTCTTTGAGAGCGAGTCGACCCGGATACCATCCAGCTCGTACGTTCCCGAGGACGGGTAGTCCAGGCCGCCAAGGATATTCATGAAGGTGGATTTGCCGGATCCCGATGCGCCCATGATGGCTACCATCTCCCCCTTGACAACGTCTACATCCACGCCCCGGAGGGCGTGCACCTGGGTCTTCCCCATCTGGTAGACTTTCCGGATGTCTCTCGTCCGGATGACCGCATCTTGTTCCTGATTCGTCATGATCAGAATCCGCCGCCGCGGCCGAATGAAGGTCTGCTGCCGGCATCGCTGCTGGACTGGAATGGATTGCTGAAACCACCCGAAGCTTCGGTTTCGGTGACGCCAGCGACAATCTGCATACCATCGCTCAGCCCCTCGCCCCGGATTTCCGTGGAGGATCCGTCGGTGATTCCGGTTTCCACGCGCACGGTCTGTACCTGTCCGGCTTCATCCAGATACCAGAGCAACGCCCGGTTGGATGCGCCTCCGAATCCCCCGTTCATTCCGGCGGGTCGACCGCCGCCCGCGCCGGTCGGCGCACCACCGGAGGCTGCGCGTGACCCGGACGCCGAATCGCCATTTGCAGCGCGCTGGGCCTCCATGCGCGCTCGCAGCTCACCCATCATCCGCTCGGTGGGACGAAACCTGAGAGCAGCGTTGGGAATCATGTACACATCCTCCACGCGCTCAATCAGGAAGTCGACGGTGGCGGTCATGCCCGGCAGCAGACGGCCGTCCGCATTGTCCACATCGATGACAGCGGTATAGGTGACCACGTTGTTCGTGACGGTGGACTGGAGACGGACCTGCCGGACCACGCCGTCAAACATCTGGTTGTCGTAGGCCTGCACCGTGAATCGAGCCTTCTGTCCGGGCTGGATCTGCCCGATATCGCCCTCGTCGACCGAGGCCTGGATTTCGAGGCGCTTCAAGTCGTTCGCTATCAGGAACAGCTGGGGCGCCGACAGACTGGCGGCAACCGTCTGGCCTTCATCCACATTGCGTTCTATGACCACGCCATCGATGGGCGAAATGATGGTCGCATAGGACAGGTTCCGCTGGGCCCGCTCCAGACTGATGGACGCCGTCTGGATACCCGCCTTTGCGATATCCAGATTGTAGGCGGCCTGGTTGAGGGCGACCTCCGTGGTGAACCCCTTCTCATGGAGTTCCTTCACGCGATCATACTCGCGCTGGTTGAATTCAAGTTGGGCCCGGGCCCGGACCAGGCTCGCATTGGCATCCCGCACGGATGATGCCAAGAGTGTCGTATCAATCCGGGCAATGACCTGTCCACGACGGACCGGGTCATTGAAGTCCACATAGATCTGATTGACGATGCCGGACACCTGCGTGCCGACCTGGACCGTCGTGACCGCATCCAGGGTGCCTGTCGATGCTACGACAGACTCCAGGTTGCCCTTTGAAACGTTGACGAACCGGTATTCCACTCCCGTGGTCTCGGCGGGGCGGGTAGCATACCAGATGGCGCCTGCGCCGACAACCAGTACGGCAACAATGGCAAGAATGCGTGTCATCAGTCAGAATTGGATTGTTTGGAAGATTTGTCGGCCGAGTCACGCCGATCGAGCCAGGCGGACATGTCCTGTTGTTGTTCGGGGGTCAGGATGGTCCTGAGTTCGACGCGCATGGAGTCCAGGATGACCCGACGCTGGTCGTAGACATCTCCGAAGATCACGTTGAATCGCTCCTGGTATCGCGTCGTCAGGTCCCTGAGTTCAGCCTCCTGGGTCGCATCCGTCGGCGTGGTGTACGCTTCAATCATGTGATACAGCCCCCCTGCGCCGCGCATGGTGCGCAGGCGGTCCATCCGTTGGTTATGCACGATGGACCAGCCAATGGCCCCGATGCCGATACCGACAAGGAGGGTCACCAGGAGGACCAGGACGGATTTGGTTTGTGTTTTCATGGGTTCAGTTTCACGATGTCTGTGATCCTCAGAATCAATGATCCTCGAAATCGGGATTGTAGGCGACGGCTACCGTAACCGACGGCAGGCCCAACAAACGGTCTGCCGTACTGTCGATGCCCGGCATGTCCGTGGTCAGCCGCAGATTGTAGAGAAGCAGCCCGATCAGGACGACCAGGCACGCGGCAACGACAGGGCGGAACCAGCCCAGGATCCCGAATGTCATGTCGTCAAAGGCTCCCCGTGAAGCCTTCTGTCCGACCAGGCCCTGCTCCCGGGCCTTGCGCACAATCCGGTCCGCCAGCATGGGTCGCAGCGCTTCCTTGCGCTCCTGTTCGACCATGCTGCCCAGCCATGTTCTCAGTTGACGGTGTTCTTCCATGATTCAGAGTGCCTCCGTCGCCGCTGCCTTTTCAACGCGGGACAGTTCGATTTTGAGGGCGTCCGTACCCCGCTTCAGGCGGGAGAGGACGGTTCCGTATTTGATTCCGAGGACATTCGCCGTCTCTTCGGTGGACAACTCTTCCACCAGCCGCAACAAGACGACAATCCGTTGTTTTTCCGGCAGGGCATTCAGGGCCCGTCTGAGCGCCATGTTCCGCTCCGCATCCGCCACGGAATCGGTGGCTTCCACACTGCCCCCGGCTGACTCCAGGTCACTCGACGTGCCCCAGGCTTGCAACCAACGGCGCCGCTTTCGTGCGCGCAGCACATCCAGACTGCGATTGATGGCAATCCGTGTGATGAACGTCCTCAGTGTTGCATCGCCGCGGAAGGTATCCATGTTGGCATGAAGCTTTACGAACACCTCCTGCACCACATCGTCCACCTCCTGCGTGTTGCCCAGCAGTCCGGTTACTGTTCGCGTAACCGAATCCAGATGCTCCTCCACCAAGCGGCGAAAGGCCCGTTCATCGCCATTCCGGATTGCGGCTGCCTGGACGTGTTCCTCTACAATATGCAGGGTTCCGGTTCGTTCAAACGACCTGATGTCCCGCTGTTCAGCGCTGGTCAAGCTCCGTTCAGGGACAGGGATCGCTATGGAAATGGAGGAGATCACTTCGGGCAATCGCGGGTTCAATCCGTTTGATTCGGGAAACGTGTCCGGTTCCGGCCTGCGCCGGGTCCCGGTCTGCCCCTTTGACGTCCGGACACCCGATTGCATTCCACCGAACACGACGGCCGTGCAAGCGTACCCCGGGACCACCCAACAAAGATACTGCCGTGGCGCTGACGTTGCGATTATACAACACCCTCACCCGTTCCGTGGAAGCCGTTCGTCCCATCCGGGATGGTCATCTCTCGTTCTATTCGTGCGGCCCGACCGTCTACTCGTACGCCCATATCGGGAATTTCCGGTCTTTCATCACGGCTGACCTCATTTACAGGACGGCCCGGGCGCTTGGATTCGACGTGAGCTATGCCACGAATATCACGGACGTCGGGCACCTGACGGAAGATGACATCAGTGATGCTGGCGGCGAGGACCGTATGGCGAAGGCCCTCCGGTCCAAGGAAGGCGAAGCATTCGCGAATGTATGGGACCTCGCCCGGCACTATGCCGAGGAACTGGAAAGCGACTGGCAGCGGCTGAACCTTCTCGAACCGTCCGTTCGTCCGCGGGCCACGGAACACATGCGAGAACAGATCCAGGCTGTGGAACGGCTGCTTGCGGACGGCCACGCGTATGAAACGGCCAGTGGGGTATACTTTTCCGTCGCCTCCTTCCCCGAGTACGGCAGACTCTCCGGAAACCGGGACGCAGAAGGCTTGGAGCAGCGCGTCCGGAACGTGGTGGACGACCCGGAAAAGCGGGACCCGCGGGATTTTGCCCTCTGGAAGAAGGACGACGCGCACCTCATGCAGTGGTACAGCCCATGGGGATGGGGATTCCCGGGATGGCACATTGAGTGCTCCGTGATGGCCATGGCCTATCTGGGCGACGAAATCGACATCCACGCCGGAGGCGAAGACCTGATCTTCCCGCATCACGAATGCGAAATTGCGCAGTCAGAGTCGCTTACGGGCAAGCCCTTCGCACGGCATTGGGTGCACACCCGCTTCCTGCAGGTGGAGGGTGAGAAGATGAGCAAGAGCTCCGGGAATTTCTTCACGGTCCGCCAACTGGTTGCTCCCGAATCGGATGGAGGCCGCGGTATCGATCCGCTGGCCATCCGCATGACCCTCCTTGCTGGCCACTACCGCAAACCCTTCAACTTCACGTTCGAGACGGTCAAAGCCCACGTCCGGCACCGGGAACGCATTGTGGAAGCATCCAAGCTGGTGGATACCATTCTTGCAGGTGCGACGGACACAAGCGCGGAATTCGCTCCGGAGGGACCGCCCACGGCAACCCCCGGCGACGACAACCGGTTCGCTCCACTCATGGATCGTGCACTGGAGGCCATGGCGGACGACCTGAACACCCCTTCTGCACTGGCTGTCCTGTTCGAGGGCGTCAAACAAATCCTGTCGGCCGGAAAATCCCTTCCGCTCTCCGATGCACACGCCGCCAGGGCGTGGCTGGACGGCATGAACGACCTTCTGGGTGTCGTCGACGCATCCTCCATCCCCACCGACGCCGCCGGCGACCCTGCTCCCAACCCGGAGGATGCACGGATTGACGCGCTGCTCGCCGAACGGATGGCCGCCCGCGCGTCGCGGGACTTCGCCCGGGCCGATGCCATCCGGGACCAGATCGCAGCCATGGGGATCGAAATCATGGATACGCCCGAAGGGGCACGCTGGAAGCGCAAATCAAACGTTTAGTCGCCATGCCCTACGCCACACGATTGCTGGATTACGGAACCCTTTCGGGCGGTCTCGCCCGGATGATGGACCGCTTCAAGACCGACGGTACCCTCATCGGGACCAGCGAAGAAGACGCATACATCTGCGACAACGCCAATGCCGCGCTGCTCGGCATGCTGTATGATCAGCGGGTCCGCGCCGAATTTGCCTTCACCGGCCCGCATCGGTTGAAAGAACGCCTGGGACACCTCGACATGCAGCGGATTGCGGACATGGATCCGGACGTCCTCCGGGAAACCTTTGCCGAGAAGCCTGCCGTGCATCGGTTCACGAATGTAATGGCCGATCGGACGCAGGCCATAGCCCGGATTGTGGCTGACGAATACGGTGGCAACGCGGCCAACATGTGGAACGACGGTTCGGACTTTCCGACCATCCGCAAGCGACTCATGGCGCTTCCGGGATTCGGCAAGATGAAGGCCGAAAAGATGAAATACGTACTGCACTACTTCGGCCACCGGGACTTCTCCTGAATTCGGCCTGAAGAGGCGTCCGGACGGCCGTTACCGGCGCCAGAACGCCGGCACGAACACGATGATGACCGTGAAAATCTCCAGTCGGCCGGCGAGCATGAGGAACGACAGTACCCATTTCCCGGCATCCGGCAGGTGGGCATAGTTCTCGGCCGGTCCGAACGTCCCGAACGCCGGCCCGATGTTGCCGACGCTGGACAGCGTGGCCCCGAATGCGGAGAGCAGGTCCATCCCGACGAACGCCATGGCCAGCGTCCCGAAACCGATGAGACCCAGGTACAGGACAATGAACGAAACGACGTTCTTGAGCACATCGGCCGGGACGGTACGTCCACCCAGCCGAACCGGCAGGATGGCTTGCGGATGAACCAGTTGCCGGAGTTCCTTGAATGAGTTCTTGAACATCAGGACATGCCGGATGACCTTCACCCCCCCTCCGGTCGATCCGGCCATGCCCCCGATGAAAAAACACAGGAAGATGACGCCCAGGGCCAATGGCGGCCACAGTTCGTAGTCGGCCGTACCGAATCCGGTCGTGGTGATGATGGACACCGCCTGGAACGCACCGTACCGGAAGGCTTCCATGAGCGAGGCATACCCCTCGAAGACCATGCCATCCCCCGGATCGGGCAACAGCGCCAGTGAAGGAGCCCACAGGCCGAACGTCAGGATAATCGTGGAAACGGCCACGATACCGACATACACGCGAAGCTCGACATCCCGGAAAACCGTAATCACCTCGCCGCGCAGCATCCGGTAGTGAAGTGCGAAGTTGACCCCCGCAAGGAACATGAACACGGTCACAATCGCATCCACATATCCTGAACCGAACTGTCCGATCGATCCGTTCAGCGTCGAGAATCCACCTGTCGCCAACGTCGCCATGGCATGATTCACGGAATCGAAGAACGACATGGCAGGCAACAAAGCCACGACCTGGACGGCGGTAATGCCCACATAGATCATCCACAACCGCTTTGCCGTATCCCGGACCCGGGGCGTCAGCTTGTCCGCGCTGGGGCCGGGCACTTCGGCCTTGTACAACTGCATTCCCCCGACACCCAACAGCGGCAGGATGGCCAGCGTGAGAACGATGATGCCCATCCCACCCATCCAGTGGGTCAGGCTGCGCCACATCAGGAACGACTTGGGGACGTCTTCAATGGCCGGTGTGTCAGCTCCCCCAAGAATGGTGGCCCCTGTCGTGGTGAACCCGCTGATGGTTTCGAAGAAGGCGTTCGTATAGGAGTCCAGGGTACCGGCAAGGACCATGGGCAGGGCACCGAGCACCGAAAGCAGGAACCACGACACGGCTACGATGGCGAACCCCTCCCGGATGCGGAGCTCCCGCTGCTCCTCGGGACCCTTCAGCAACCACGCAGCAACACCGGTAAGCAGACAGCCGGCTCCGGTTACCGCATAGGCCCACCAGGCGTCCTCCCCGTAGACCAACCCGGTAAGCGCCGGGACCATGAGGAACAGGCCCAGGAAAAACACGAGGAAACCCAGCGTGGTAAATACGGCGCGAAGATTCAGTACCATTTCATCGGGCCGCAAACAGGGCTTCCAGCTTCGAGACCATCTTCGGCATGACAAACACGTAGGCCCGGTCCCCTTCCCGGATGCTGGTGTGGCCCGTGGCCACTTCCACTCCGTCCGAGTGGATAACGGCACCAATCAGCATGCCGGACGGCAAATTCAGACTCTTCAGCGGATTCCGGGTGATATCGGACCGCGTTCCGGCTTCGATTTCGAGGATTTCCGCGTCCATTCCGTGTACCGTGGCCACTGATTTGATGTGCTTCCCCCGGAGGAACCGCAGGATTTCCCGCGACACAGCCAGTTTCTTGTTCACGGCGGCATCCAGCCCGATGGACTGACTGATGGGGATATACGCTGCCTGCGACAGCAGCGCCACCGTCTTGTGCACCTGCAAGTGCTTGGCCAGCAGACACGATACCAGGTTCGACTCTTCGTCGTCGGTCACGGCGACGAACGCGTCCATGTCCGACAGACCTTCCGTCACGAGCAGGTCGATATCCGTTGCCGAACCGTGAATGACCAGACACCCGGGCAACAAATCGGCCAATTCCTCGGCTCGTTCACGATCCGGTTCCACCAGTTTCACGCGCTTGTTCTTTTCCGAAGAGAGTGAAAGCGCCACCTTGGCTCCCACGTCGGTTCCACCAAGGATCATGATGTTCGATATGCGCCGATCCGACTTTCCGAGCAGACGGGTGACCGGCGGAATCTCATTGGGTCGCGCCAACACGAACACCTGGTCCCCCTTGCGAAAACGCTCCGTACCCGTCGGAAGCAGCGTCCGGATACCCCGGACAATGGCCATGACCCGGAATCGGATGTCGGGCAAATCCGCGACCACTTCCTGCAGCGTCTTGCCGATGACCTCTGCGTCCGGGTCGAGCCGCAAGCCCACCAGGTGCAACTGGCCGTCGGCCATGGACAGGACGTCCGTAGCGCTGGCCCGGCGGATGAGCCGGGTAATCTCGGAGGCCACGCTCTCCTCGGGATGGATGACCAGGTCAATGCCGAAATCGGAGGATTTCAATACCGACTGGGTACGGGACAATTCCGACGAACGGACACGGGCCACCGTCGTCGGGACACCCATCCGGTCGGCCAGCATGCATGCAATGATATTCACCTCATCGATGGCCGTCACGGCCACCAGGATGTCCGCCTGTCGTACACCGGCATCTTCCAGGACCGTAGCCGACGTGCCGTTTCCCTGGAGTGTGAGCACGTCCAGTTTGTCCGCCACGTGCGCCAGCTCCTCGGATTCGAGATCCACGACCACGACATCGTGATCCGATTGGGACAACAATTTCGCCACATCGAACCCGACGACACCGGCACCGATTACAATGGCTTTCATACGGGCCACTCCTGGCGCGTCCACGCCTGCTCCCAGAACATCCACTCGAATCGGACACTGGCCCGGAATGCCCGTTTGGCCGCTTCCCGATCCTCCGGGGATGCAAATCCGGCCTGCTTCTCCAGCCGGGCGAGCAACGCATTGGTATAGGTGATGAATCCAGGATCCGCATAGGTGCCCAACCAGGCTGCATACGGATGGGAGTCGGAATACTCAGGAAGACCCATGCCGACTTCGGTGTACAGCCACGGGCATGGGGCAAGGGCGGCAAGAGCAACCAGGAGAGAGCCGGACTGCGCACTCGCCACCATGTGGGTGCTGTAGGCGTGCGCGTTCGGCGTCAGATCGAGGTGCCGGACATCCTCCGGCGTGTAACCCAGTCGTTCACCGTACCCGCTGTGGAGTTCCTGCTCCACGACCAAGGCCAGACGGGCGGCATCCACGAACCAGAGCTTGTCTTCCGGATGCGGACAGCGAACGGAAATCAGGCTGCACGCATCGGCAAACGCCTCCAGGTAGCGCGCGTCCTGCATTTGATAGAACCGGAAGCGATCGGCATCGAGCGTGCCGTCAATCAATGCGCCGACAAACGGATGCGTTGTGGCAGACTGCCACTCGTCCTCTGCGAACGTTCGACAGGTACCAGCGAATTCGGGTATGAGAAGGTCCAGGATGGGTCCTCAGCAAGTTGGATCAAGCATGAAAGATACCACCATCGGACGTTCCCTGCACACGGTCGGCGTCCGGCAGGCGGATCCAGAATACGGTGCCCTCGCCCAGGGTCGACTCGAATCCGATCTCTCCCTCCATGGTCTCGATGGTGCGACGCGCAATGGCCAAGCCGAGGCCGCTTCCGCTCGTCTTCGTGGAGAACGACGGCATGAACACCCGGTCCTGCACATCCGGTGATATGCCTGCGCCGTTGTCGGAAATGGTGCTTTCAATGGGTCGCGCGGAATCGCCGGAGTCGCGGTTGGACGAAATTCCTATCCGCACCGGCCTCGCTTCCGGCACCGCCTGGATGGCATTCTTGATGAAGTTGATGTACATGCGACGGACCGCCTCCGGATCCCCCACCACCAGCAGCGGCTCCGGATGCAGATCCAACCGGATGCGCACCCCGTCCTCGTGGGACATGAGGTCCGCGGCTTCACGTATTACGGCATTCAGGTCCATGGTCTCCCGGAGATGGGTGGGCATGCGGCCAAGGGAGGAAAACTCGTCCGCAATCCGTGCCAGGGAGTCGATCTGTTCGATCATGGTCGACATCGTGCGCTGGAACAAGGCCGGGAAACGCCCCCTGGCCTGCCGATCGTCGGACCAGGCGCGCTGCAGGTGCTGGATGTTCAACTTCATGGGCGTCAATGGATTCTTGATTTCATGGGCCACCTGCCGCGCCATTTCCCGCCAGGCCAACTGGCGTTCCTGCTGCGCCAGAAGGGATCGGCTCTCCTTCAACTGATCCTGCATGGTATTGAAGGAATCCACCAATTCGCTGATTTCGTCCCGGGTATCCAGGGGACCGATACGCTCAAAATGGCCCGCTGCCACGGCCCGGAGCCCGGACTGCAGCTGGGCGATCGGACGGGACAGGGCGCTTGCCAGGATGGATGCCGTGAAGAGCACGACGAGTACGAGCAACAGCAGGGCGCCGAACAGGTAGGCCAGCGTCCGTGCACGCTCCTCCTCCAGACGATCCTGTTCCGGCAAGGTGGGAATGCCCACCACGAAATGCGGTCGCCCACGCTCGTCCGGAATGGATCGGTACCCGGCCGTGTAGGTGAACGAGCCCAATTGTTCTTCCACCGTCACGAAGCGGAATCCATCGTATTGCAGGGCCGCCACCGCTTCAATCGGCAATCGTTGTTCGATGAGTCGGTCCCGCACGAGTTCCGGCCGCGAAGCCCGTTCGAGCCGCATGTTGTGGTAGACATTCAGGTCCAGACCTACCTGGGCAGCCAGCGAATCCACGTCAATCCGTTCCAGTACCTGCCACGGCATTTCCCCGGGGCTGGCCGCAATCAGCAAGGCGTTTTCGACACGATCCAGGTGTTGGCGCAGCCACGTTTCCACGGCCCGGTCCGTCTCGCCCGTGACGACACGTACGCCTACGAACCCCATGGCCGCGACCGTCACGATCCCGACGCTGAAAAAGGCGTTCAGGACCCGGTCCCTGAACCGGCGCTGCCCACGGTCCCGTCGACCGGTCAATCGCAACCCGAAGACGAGGATGGCGACCGGGCCGACCACGAACAGACCGGACACGATGACCCGGAGCAGGAAGTACAGATGGTCGAAGAAGGTGATACCCGGCTCACGGACGCCGATAGTGGTCCGCGAGACACCGGGTGATTCCTGCGCCACGTCCCTGTACAGGGCATTGTAGGATCGGTCGCGGATCTGCTCCGTGGTCCATACTTCCGGCGCAAGGTTGAGGGCGTCGGCAACGACGGGGTTCAGGAAGGCCCGGCCGAACGCCGTCCCCTGCGTCCGCACGAGTACGCCGTCCTTGAACTCGGCAATGGACAGGTCCGCGTATTGGGTGCCATAGTAGCCGGCCGGTACGAGGACCCGCGGAAAGGGAATCATGGTGCCCGGCGTCCAGGGTCGCGGTGAAGCGCGGACCACCACCGTGCCTTCTCCATCCGCTATCGGCAGCATCCCGACATACACGAAACGATACTGATCCCGTGGATCGGTGAGTCGCTCGATCATCATGCCACTGGAGCCGGACTCCACGTACATGGCGCGCAGTACCTGGAAATCGGCGGGATCGGGATCCCGACCCACGGACCACGGCATTTGACGGTCGAGGTCCGTATGACGTCCAACCAGTCGGCCCTCCTGATCGTGGATGGTCACCGTCACCGTATGACTGCCCAGGGACTGGGCCAGCGAACCATCAATCAACGCAGACGCGGTCGAATCCATTCGGGAAGACATCGACGGGACGTCCTCCGCACGCTCCAATACCTTTCCAATGGCGAACAGGACGCGAGCATCCAGGTCTTCCATGAAGGCATTGGCGGCATCCCGCATGCGGTATTCCCGGCGTGACTGCATCCCCGTGTCCATCATGGGATACAGGACCAAGGCACACAGGATGAGCGCAGGCACGGCAATCCGCATGGCGGCGGATGGGAACGGTCGCAAGGGACTCAACGGCTGCAGAACAGCCCACGCCGTTGAAAGCGCCACAAAGAGTACCAGGGCGATGGCGGAGGTCGGATCAACGAACGTGTACAGCAGACCTCCCACGACGAGTCCACTGACGGACCACAGGAGCACGTCCCGCGGACGTTCGACCACCAATGTCGGGCGGCCCGCCCATACGGCCGTCATCCACATGGTGCGGGCCGATATCACGACGGCCGCGGCGACGAGCAGCAGCAGCGACGCAAGCACGACCACCACCAGCGGATCCGGTACGAGACCGGAGCGGGCAAAGTAATCGAGGGTACTGTCGAGGATGGCCCACCGTACCAACTGGAGGATGACGTGGCCGACGCTGAACGCAACCACGATATGGACCAGGACAACCGTGAATACCTTGACGGGACGGACGGCACGTTGCGGCGCCTGTACCGCCCGGAACACCACGGTGGCCACCAACCACGCCAGCACGCAGAGCAGCAGGACCGTGATGACCAGGTCCCCCGTGGTCCGCATGAGACCCGCACCCGCCGCCGTGGCCAAGTGTTGCGGATCGAACAATGGAGCCATGGGAGCCTTTCCTTGTTGCCAGACGGCCGGGGCATCCAGCCACAACCAGTGGAATCGAAGACCCGCCACCAGCAGTGCCGATCCCATCAGCGCGGCCGTGGCCCGGCGGCGCGTCATCCGTTCCGCAGGTATGCCCAGAACCCACCGGCACCAAGCCACGAGCAGGACGAGCCCGGAAAATACCCACCAGAATGCCCTAATCTGACGTAAAAGAGCATTCCGCTCTTCCTTCAATTCGTCAAAACCCGGTGTCTGCACATGAACCCTGCCCAGGACGACCCCTGAAGGAGCGGCTATGGACGTCCCGCCAGACACGGCGTCCACGCCGAAACGGAACGATACATCAAGTCCGGTATTGCGTGACCACTCTTCCGACCAGGTCCAGTCCCGAAGGAACTCGTTGCGGAGCGGAACACGATTCTCGACGAGTCTCAGCCAACGAACCACGCCGACAACCCGGGCACCGTCCAGAACAGGGATCCAGACCACAAGGGCCGTCCGGATGCCCCCGTCACGGGCCACGCTGTGGACGGGTACATCCAGGAAATCCTTCCGCTCCGGACCGTCGTCCATCGGCAGGCGCGGGCCGGACCAGGCCAGGAGTGAGGGAATGACATCGTGGATTTCAAATCCATCCAGGGGATCGTGCCGCATTCCGGCTGCAATCCGGACCACCGTTTCGGTGTCCCGAACCGTTCCCGACAGTGCAGCCACCAAATCCGTCCGCTGCGCCAGCGAGGATGCCAGGGATTCCATTTCCCCGATATGCGTGATGAGTGCTTGCTGGACCTCCCTTTCGACGGAGTACACCCGTGCCTCTGCTCGGGTGGCCAACTGATCGGGTGACTCTCCCAGGCGGATGAAGGAAACCAACCAGGTCGCCAGGAGCGCGAACACGGACACCAGCAGAACCAGCCCCCAGCCCCGCCTTCCGGAGGCGTCAATCGCGGACATCGGTGTACTCTTCAATGAGCAGTTCGCGGATGAGCCAACGTCCGTCCGTCAGGCGCATCCGGACGTAGAACCGGAGCTCGTCCCCGGCCACGGTGGCATAATGACCCTCCAGAAACCACCCTGACGTCGTCTTCGTGAAATCGACCAACCGAAAGGTATCCGGGGGCCAATCCGAGAAAAAGGTGCGCAACAGGAGCGTGGCTTGACTCCGGGAATACCGCTTTGACTCACCGAAAAGGGCTATTTCCACGGTCGGCGCTGCCTGCCGGGCCAACGCCGCGGCGTCCGCCTGCAGCACAGCAGCCCGGAATTCCTGCAGGACCTGATTGCTGTCCTGCGCCCGGGCCGGAAGCAGGGCGCAGCAGAGCACGCCAATGGATATGCAGAAGCGAACGTTCATGATGACCCAATGTAGCAAGAAACATGCCCGGCATCACGCCAGACGGACCACCGTCACGCCGGCACCACCTTCATCCAGGGGTGCCTCGTGATGATCGGCCACGTGCGGAGTCGCATCCAACAACTCTGCCACGGCCAGTCGCAGGGCCCCGGTACCTTTCCCGTGCAGGATATCGACCCGATCCAGGCCAGCAGCCAGGGCCCGGTCCAGGAACGGCACGACGGCGGCGGCGGCTTCATCCACCCGGAAGCCCCGGATGTCCAGGCGGGTGGATACATCCTGGATGGACGCGCCGCCTGCCGTAGTTCCCACCTGTCGTACCCGGACCTCCTGCTTCTTCTTGCCGCCGACCTTGGTGAGGCGGTCCGGTTTGGCACGCACGTGCATGGAACCCAGTGCCACAACCACCTCCTTTCCGGACATCGACAGGACTTCGCCCACGGCTTCTCCGCCATCAATCCGGACCTGGTCGCCGATGGACAACGTCCCCGTACCCGGCCTGCCGACATCGGCGACACGACGGCCTGAGGTCTGTTTCTTCTGCTTCCCGGCCTGTCCCTTGATTCGCGATTGTACGTTCTCCCGGGCTTCCACCAATCGCGAACGCGCGGCCTCGGTCTGTTCACGCGCCGCCTGGGACTCGCGTATTTCCCGGATGGTGCGTTCCACGAGCCGGTTGGCTCCCTTCACAATGCCCTCCGCCTCCGCCAAGGCCTGTGTCCGCATGACCTCCGCCTCCTCCCGGACCGACGACAGCCGTTCTTCCAACTTCCGGCGTTGCTCCTCGACCTCCCGATACGCCCTGGCCGTTTCCCGCTCGTGCCGCTCGGCAGCCGCCACCTTGGATACGAGCTCGGCAATCAATGCGTCGGCACGCAAGCGACCGTCACCCATCAGCTCCCGGGCCCGATGGATGATGGAAGCGGGCAATCCCACGCGGTCTGCAATTTCGGCGGCAAACGATGAACCCGGCAATCCCACTTCCAACCGATAGGTCGGCGCCAGTCGCGCCTGATCAAACATCATCGACGCGTTCTCGACGCCCTCCCGGTCGTGCGCGAATACCTTGAGGGGGCCGAAGTGCGTGGTCACCACCGTTCGGGCGCCCCTATCCACCAGCGCCTCCAGTACGGCCTGGGCAATGGCCCCGCCCGCTTCCGGATCGGTCCCCGTCCCGGCCTCGTCAATCAGGACCAGCGTGGACGGTGTGGACTCCGCCAGGATGTGGGTGAGGTTGGTCAAATGCGATGAGAAGGTGGACAGATCGTCTTCCAGGGACTGTTCATCCCCGATGTCCACCATGAGGGCGTCGAACAGATCGAATCGGGACCCCGGGTGCACCGGCAGAAGCAATCCATGGGCGACCATGGCTGCCATCAGGCCCACCGCCTTCATGGCCACCGACTTGCCGCCGGCATTCGGTCCCGAAATCACGATCATGGCGCAATCCGGGCCCATACGGAGATTGAATGGCACCACCGGCCGGCCTTTGCCTTCGGTCTCGAAGTGCAGCACGAGCGATGCACTCCGCCCCCCCTTCACGTCCACCCTGCCGTCGGTACCCACATCCGGCATGGACGCGTCCATACGATGCGCCACGCGGGCCTTCGCCAGCCACAGATCGAGTCGTGCCATGATTTGAACAGCCGCCGCCAAGGCGTGACGGTGGGTCCGCACGGCATCGGTCAGATGCCTTCGGATGCGCTCTACCTCCCGGACTTCCTCCAGCTCCAGTGCCCGCACATCGTTGTTCAGGTCCAGACTGGCTGCCGGTTCAACGTAGACGGTCTGTCCGGTGGCCGATACGTCGTGCACGAATCCCTGGACCTTGCGCCGGGCCTCCGCCCGTACGGGAATGACCATGCGGCCGGCGCGCAACGTGGGCTGTTCCTCGGTGGCCCAGCCGGCCGCAATGGCAGCACGCAGCGCCCGCAGGGCGCTTTCACGGACCTGGTTGCGCGTGTTCAAGAGGGCGCGGCGTATCCGACCGAGCTCCGGTGACGCGGTGTCCAGGACCGAGCCGTCGTCGCCAATGGCCTGGCCGATCGTGCCTACGAGGGCGGCCGGAACGTCCAGCTCCAGGAGGTCTTCCCGCACGTTCGGACACCGGTTCGGCGCCCCGGCGAACCAGGCACGCACCTGCGCGGCCACCTGGATGAGGCGGGCCACATCCAGCAGGTCCTCGACCGCCAGCATGGCGTCCCTGGGGGCCGCACGACGGAGCGCATCGGTTACATCCGGGGTCGACTCGAACGGAATGCGCTCATCGGACTCCAGGACGGCCTGCAGCTCGGCCACGCGGCGCATTTCCGCGCGCACGGCATCGACCGAACGGAACGCCGACCATGCATCGAACACCCCTTCGCCAGCCTCGGACCGGATTTCGTCCCGGACCGCCCGACGGACGGCATCGAATCCCACCTTCTGCCACGCCGATGCCGGATAGGGAATCATGGATCAGCCGGAGACCGTGCTGTGGTCACCGATGTTCAATCGTCCAGAAAAACGCTGGACTTCGGCATTCCGTCCGACGAACGATGCCTCCAGCTCCGAGTTTTCCACAAGGGCGTCCGCGAAGACGACGGAATTCCTGACCGTGGCGTTCCGCACGGTGGCCCCGGACTCGACGGACACGTACGGACCGACTTCGCCGCCTTCCAGGTGCGCACCCGGGCCCAGGAAAACCGGTTCATGGATGACCGTGCCGTTTACCCGGGCCGCGTCCGGAGCGTGAGCCTCGTGCCGGAGGATGACCTTGGTGGTTTCCAGGAGCGCCGGGATGTTGCCGCAATCCAACCATTCGGTAACGGACGCCGTCTTGAAGACCTTGTCCTGTTTCAGCAGCCTGTCGAACGCATCGGTCAACTGATACTCTCCGCCCACACCCGTCAGATTCTCGTCGAACAGGTGCTGGATGGCATCGCCGAGCTCCCGCAGTTCCCTGCAATAGTAGATGCCGATAAGGGCCTCTGTGGAAATGAGCTCCTTGGGCTTCTCCACCAACCGGACAATCCGGTCGCCTTCCCGCACGGCCACACCGTAGGCACTCGGATCGTCCACGTGCTTGACCCAGGCCACCACATCGGCTCCGCTCAGGTCCACGCCGGGCTCCATGAAGAACAGCGTATCGGCGAATACGACAATCCCTTCCCCATCCAGGTGCTCATTCGCGCATGCCACGGCGTGGGCGGTTCCCTGCGCCTTCTCCTGCACGGTGAAATGGGCCCGTGCATGGTGCCGGGCACAGATCGCCGTCAGTTCGTCCCGGACGTCCTGCCCAAAATCGGGCCCGAGGATGAATACCCCGTCCGTAATGGGGCGCGGGAGTACGGCGGAAAAGGTATCCACAATGCGTTCCACCATGCTCTTTCCGCAAACGGGCAGGAGCGGCTTGGGCGTGACGTGTGAATGGGGGCGGACGCGCGTGCCGCGGCCTGCCATGGGGATGATCAGTTTCATTTATCCGGGGTCTGCTTACATTCAGGGACAAGATACAACCCTCCCTTTCCCGGAAAATGAACATGAAGCCCACGGTTCAGGACGAATGGCAGAATGCACGCATCAAGGACCTCTGGCGGGTCTTCAGGATCATGGGGGAATTCGTGGACGGATTCGAGATGTTGTGCGACGTGGGTCCGAGTGTTTCCGTCTTCGGATCCGCCCGCACCAAGCCCGGCGATCCGAACTATGAACTGGGCGTCCAGGTGTCGAAGGAACTCGTGAAACGAGGATTCGGTGTCATCAGCGGGGGCGGTCCGGGGATCATGGAGGCCGCCAACAAGGGGGCGCATGAAGCTGGCGGCGTGTCCGTGGGGCTCAACATCAAGATCCCGCACGAACAGCACTCGAATCCCTGGATTGACCCGGACAAGGAGCTCAATTTCGATTTCTTTTTCGTCCGGAAGGTCATGTTCGTGAAATATGCCCAGGGGTTCGTGGTGCTGCCCGGAGGCTTCGGAACCATGGATGAGTTGTTCGAGGCGCTCACGCTCATCCAGACGGAAAAATCGGCGCGATTCCCGGTCGTACTCATGGGACGGGCGTTCTGGGGCGGGCTGTTCGACTGGATCCGGAATACCATGTTGGCGGCCGGCAACATCAGTGAGGAAGACCTGGATCTCTTCCGGATCACGGACGATCCGGAAGAAGCCGCCCGGCTCATTCACCACTTCTATGACAACCGGGTCATGCTGCCGAATTTCTGAACAGTGTCAATCTGCGCCCCCTTTCGTATTGCTGGAAACTTCATGATTCCTCGCCGCGTTGGGGCTTTCTGTCGTCCTTGTTACCGGGCCGACCCCTATCCCCATCATTCTGAAAACCAACTTTCAAAGATGAGCAAGTTGACCACGATCATCCGCATGGCCGTCTTGGCAGCATTCATGATCGCCGCCACCCCCTCATTCGGACAGGCCTACAAGGAAACCTTCAATGAAGCCACGGAAGCGGCGAAAGCGAAGAATTATTCCGTGGCCATCCAGAAATTCACCGAAGCTGCCGATGGAGCCAAGGCGGAGGGTGATTCCGCCGTCGAACGGCAGGCACGCGGTCTCGTCGCACGGATTGAGTACAACCTTGGACGTGCCCTGCACCAGCAGGAAAAATTCGCCGAAGCCATGAAGCATTTCTCGAACGGAATCGAGCAGGATCCCACGTTCGCGAAGAACTACCTGGCCCGTGCGGCGGCCATGAAGAAGACGGCCGAGTGGGATCAGGCGGTCCTGGCCTATCAGCAGGCCATGCAGGTTGCCGAGCAGAATGCCGATTCACAGACGGCTCGCGCCGCCGAGTCGGCCATCCGTGACCAGTATATCTACATGGCCTCCAGCGCCCTGAGCCGCAGTGGCAACCGCGCCACGCGTGCCGATGCCACCGAAGCCATGGAGCATCTGGACATGCTGCAGATGTACGTCGAAGCCGATGCCGATACGTACTACTACATGGCGGAGGCCAACAAGGTGCTGGGCAACTTCGAGCAGGCCATTGCCCTCGCAGACCAGGGCCTCGAAATCCATCGCGGCAGCCGTACCGACAAGGCCAAGATCTACTTCGTGAAGGGCGAGGCCCTGATGAACAGCGGACAGACGGAAGCGGCCAAGGAGGCCTTCCAGAATGCCCTCTTCGGCAGCTACCGCGCCTCGGCTGAGCATTACATCGAAACGCTCGGCACCAACTGACACCTGGACACACCGAATCCTTTCTTGTCCATCCGGCAACGAAGGAAAAGTGTGATGATAAAGAGGGGGCGGGCCGCGAGGCC